>CAZDHN010000023.1:0-20442 GCA_964505115.1 uncultured Planctomycetaceae bacterium | reverse complement strand
CGGGATACCGAACAACGACCGGTTCCACGATTTCCACCGTGGCCAGGCGAACGACTACGAAGGCTTCTATATCGACGACATAATCATCGGTTTCGCCGAGCACGGCGAGATGGTGACCGGGGCGACGGTCGACACCGACTTCACCGACACCCCCGGCTTCGATCGGATGCTGGACCCGGCGATTACCGTGGGCGATTACCAACTGGAGATTCGCCGCGCGGCGGACTACGGGACTTGGAATCCCGGTAACATCGCTCCGCTTCCGTTCCTGGCGCTGGGCCGCTCGTTCGACACCAACGATCGGTTGAGTAACTCGATCACGATGGTGGCCCCTTCGCCCGAGTTCGTCGGGCACGGCGACAGCTTCACGATCAACGACGGCCTGAACGAGGTCTCCTTCCAGTTCGTCGACCTGAGCCTGCCGCTTCCCTCGCCTGCCGCACAAGTGCTGATTCCCTTCGATGGCAGCGAGACGCCGGGCGAGATGGGCAAGGCGGTGCAAGATGCCGTCAACCTGGCGGCGGCCGACCCCAACATCGAATTCAACGTGACCGCCCACTCGATCGAAACCAGCCCGCGCGTCGACCTGTTCGGCGCCGCTTCGCTGGAGGGCTTCCCGGAACTGGTGCCCGCCGCAACGGGCTGGACCCCGATGGAAGTAGCCACGGGCGACTTCAACGGCGACGGTTTGCCCGACGTGGTTACCGCCAACGAGTGGGACAACTCGGTCTCGGTGCTCCTGGGTAGCGGCGGTGGAGGACTCGGCACGGCCCGCGACTACCCGGTCGGTTCATCGCCAAGGTCCGTGACCCTGGGTTACGTGGATGGCGACGCCATCCTGGATATCGTCGTCGCCAACTATGAGGACTACGGTGTTTCGATACTCGTGGGTATCGGCGACGGCACCTTTTACGATGCAATTCCCGTGGCGCTTAGCTTCATGCCCACGGCGGTTCGTCTTGAGGACCTCGACGCCGACGGGAACTTGGATATCGTCGCCGTCGGTGAGTTCGACCTCGCTTCGGTGCGATTGGGTAATGGCGCCGGCGGCTTCCAGGCCGAGCAAACCTACAATATCGGCTGGAACCCCACCTCGCTGGCGATCGGCCATGTGGACAACGACGGCATTCTCGACATCGTCGCCACGAGCGAGTGGTCCGACTACATCTCGGTTCTTTTGGGCAACGGCGACGGAACCTTCGCCCTGCCGGCACTGGAAGTCACCGTCGGGACCGGGCACTCTTCGGTCGCGCTGGGTGACGTGAATAACGACGGAAACACCGACATCATTAGCACGGACGCCTCCTGGGGCGACAACGAAGTCTCGGTTCTGCGCGGTTTAGGCAACGGGAGTTTCCTCTCGCAACAAACCTATACCGTGGGTGTCGAGCCCGTGTCGGTGGCCACGGAGGACTTCGACGGCGACGGCAACCTCGACATCGTCACCGCCAACAGAGCGAACAACAACCTCTCGGTACTTCTGGGCAACGGCGACGGCAGCTTCGCCGATCAGGTGCTTTACGACGTGGGTGGAGAGCCCTCCTCCGTGACCGTCGACGACATGAACGGCGACGGTAAGCTTGACCTCGTGGTGGCCAACTCCGGCGACAGCAACGTGCAGGTGCTGTTGGGGTACGGCGACGGACACTTCATTGCCGATTTGCAGGAAGCCACCGGCGGGTTCCTCGTCTTCGCTGAACTGGGCGACCGCAACGTCTTCCGCGACCAGGGGCAGGTGATCATCGAGAGTAGCCAGGTACTGCATTCGGCCGAGTTCGGCATCCTGGTCGACGCCAGCGATCGCGACACGGCGGCCGATTGGGCCCATCCGTCCTCGACGCTGCCGCTCCGCGAAGTCAACACTCAACGGCTGGTACCCGGCCTGGCCATTCAAAACAATGTTTTGGCCTACGGCGGTAGCGGCGGTATCCACTTCAGCGGCGACCCGAACACGGGCACCGTACCCGCCGCCGCCGTGCCTTTCGGCCGGATTGTCAATAATACGATCTACGGCGGCACGACTGGTCAGGTTGGTATCCTGGTCGACGAGAACGCCAGCCCGACGCTCTTGAACAACATCGTGTCGAACCTGGGCGTGGGTATCGAGGTCGATCTCAGTTCGCAAACGACAGTCGTCGGCGGCACGGTCTACAAGGACAACTTGGCCAACGTGGCTGGAGCTGGCATTGGAACGGAAGGCACTTTCGCGCTGCTTCTGGCGGATACCGATTCGCTGTTCGTCGACGCGGCGGGCGGCAACTTCTATCTGAACGCCGGCTCGCAGGCCATCGACAGTTCGATCGACAGCTTGGCCGACCGCCCGGAAATGACCACCGTGCGCGACCCGCTGGGTATGCCGCCGTCGCCGATTCTGGCGCCTGAGTTGGACCTCTACGGCCAGTTGCGAACCGACGACGACAGCGTGGCTCCGCCACCCGGCTTGGGCCAGAATGTCTTCAAGGACCGTGGAGCGATCGACCGGGTGGACTTCGACGGTCCGGTTGCCTGGCTGATCGATCCGCTGGACAACGACGCGGCTGGCATCGACTCCAATCCGGCCGTCAACGAGGTTTACATCGCCGGCACGCTGCTGACGCAATTCGCGATTCAGTTGACGGACCTTGACGGCACGGGGATCAGCGACATAACGGTCACCAGCAACACGGTCCGGCTCTGGCAGGGCAACACGGCGAACGATCCGCTGGAAGAAGGTTTTGACTACCGCTTCAGCTACGACTCGACCAACGACGTCATCTACCTGACGCCGGCGGCCGGCGTATGGCTGGAAGGCGGCGATTACACGATCCGGCTCAGCAGCGGCATCCGCGACATTGCCAACAATCCGCTACAGCCCAATCAGGTGGTCGACGATCAGGACGTGACCCAATTCCTGATCTCCTTCTCCGGCATGGATTACGGCGACGCGCCCGACGATTTGGCCAATCCAAACGATTATCCCTCGCTGTTCGCCAGCGACGGTGCCCGGCATCTAACCGACGGCGATTTCTACCTGGGAGCCGGCGTCAGCAGCGAAGGCGAGGCCTGGCAGAATTCCAGCGCCCAAGGCGACACTTACGACGACGGCGTGAAATTCAATCCGGTATGGAAGGCGGGCGAGACGATCACCTTGGACGTAACCGCCTCGCAAGACGGTTTCCTGGACGCCTGGGTCGACTTCAACGGCGACGGCGATTGGGACGACGCGGGCGAGAAACTCTTCGGCGGATCGCATGCAGTCAACGCCGGCCTGAATCAAGTGGACGTGGCTGTTCCGGCCGGCGCGACAACCGGCGAAACTTTCGCCCGCTTCCGCTACAGCGAGCTTGGCGGTTTGGACTACACGGGCGAGGCGCCCAACGGCGAGGTCGAGGACTACCGGCTCAATCTGGTCGAGTTCTACCAGGACTTCGGCGACGCGCCCGACGTCTATTTCACCAAGGAAGCCGTGAACGGCGCCCGGCACCGGCTCGACACGGGTCTGCACTTGGGAGCCAGTGTTGACTTCGAACTCGATGGCCAGCCGCACCCGACCGCGATGGGTGACGATCGCGACGGCAACGACGACGAAGACGGCGTGGTATTCGTCGGCGCGTTGGTGCCCGGCTACGATGACGTGCAGGTGGATGTAACCGCTTCGGACGCCGGCGTTCTGAACGCCTGGATCGACTTCAACGGTGACGACGACTGGGACGACTTGGGTGAACAGATCTTCGTCAACGAGCCGCTGGTTGCCGGTATCAACCCGCTTCTCTATGACGTACCGGGCGGCGCGGTCAATGGTCTGACCTTCGCCAGGTTCCGTTTCAGCGCGACCGGGCAGGAGAACCTGTCCTACAAGGGCGTTCTGGCCGGCAACGTTGTGCCCGACGGAGAGGTGGAAGACTACGCGATCGGGATCATTGTCGATCCGGAAGATTTCGGCGACGCGCCGAGCCAGTATCCCACCACGCTTGCCGACTACGGCCCGCGACATCTGATCGATCCCACCTTCCATTTGGGGGCGGTAGTCGATTACGAGTTGGACGGTCAGCCGAACGCCACGGCCACCGGCGACGACGACGACAGCCCGGTCAACGACGAAGACGGCGTGACTTTCTCCGGCACGCTGATACCGGGCGAGACGGTCGATATTACGGTTGAGGCTTCGGCGGCGGGTCTGCTGAACGGCTGGATCGATTTCGACGGTGACGGCAGTTGGGACGAGATCAACGACCATGTCTTCAATGACGAGTTGTTGGCTGTCGGGTCCAAGACGTTCACCATCACGGTGCCGCCGATTGCCACGGTCGTCAGCTTCGACACATTCGCCCGGTTCCGCTTCACCGACACGAGCAACCCGGACCTGTCGTACGACGGCCCGATTGGCGGCACCGCCCCGATTGGCGAGGTGGAGGACTACATGGTCGAGATCGAGGTGGGCGACGCCACGATCAGCGGCCACAAGTTTGAGGATCTCAACGCCGACGGCGTTTGGGATGACGGGACCGGCACCGCGGCGCGGGAATACGGTCTGGCCGGCGTAACCGTCTACCTGGACCTGAACAACAACGACCAATTCGACGAAGCCAACGAACCGTCGACCGTCACCATTGCGGACGACCGGAGCACGATCGGCTTGGACGAGTCGGGCGAGTACGAGTTCGCCGGCCTCTTCGCCGGCACTTACACTGTCCGCGAGGTTGTACCCCAAGGTTGGGCGCAAACCTATCCCGACGCCTCCGTGGTTCTACCCGACGCGGTCGGTGACGCCGATGGCAGCTACACGGTGACGGTAACGGCGGGCAGCTTGGTGGAGGAGTTGGACTTCGGCAACTTCAACATACCACACATTACGATTTCCGACGTGGCCGTTGCCGAAGGGAACTCCGGCACCACGGAAGTGGAGGTTACGGTTACGCTCACCGGCTCGTTCGGGGCCGAGGTGGAGATTGCCTACTCGACGCAGGACGGCACGGCCACGCTGGCCGATAACGACTATCAGCAGGCCAACGACACGGTCACTTTCCTGCCGCAGGACGCGCCGCTGCCGGTTTGGGAAACCTTTACCCTGACCAGCACCAGCACGAACGAATATAACTTCTACGTCTGGGGTAATCGGCTGGTATGGGAGAAGTTCGACGGCGACGACTGGGACGTCTACTTCTACGATTACGAAGAGGCGTCGACGAATCCCGACTATAAGGCGATCAATATTTCCGACGGCCTGATCGACAACGGTCGCGACGATCGCTTTTCGCAGGGCTTCGGCTCGTACGTCGTCTGGACCAGCGAATACAATGACGGCAGCGGCCTGGATTGGGAGATATTCCTGCACGATCTGGTGGCGGGAACGCCGACGTCGAAGCAAATTTCCAACAGCGACGACAGCTACAACAACCAGAATCCCCAGATATCGGGCGATCCGGCCACCGGCAAGGCCACTCATGTCGTCTGGACGGGTATCGATCTTGTCGGCGGCGACCAGGACGTTTTCTACTACGATATCGAGCAAGGAAAGCTCAACCCGTTGACGTACGTGCCGGAGAATATCTCCGACAACGGGTGGGATGACCATGCCCTGCAAATCTCCGGCGCCAACGTCACCTGGTTCGCCAACGACGGGATCGACGAGGAGATCTTCCTCTACCTGGGCGAGACCGACGAGTTGCTGCAACTGACCGACAATTTCGAGACGGATCGGGCGCCGCGGATAGACGGTTCGAACGTGGCTTGGGAGCAGTTCGACGGCCAGGATTATGAGATCATGCTCTATCAGCATGATACGGACATTACCACGCAACTGACGAACAACGGCGGCAACGACTACGAGCCCCGCATCTCCGGCGACAACGTCGTCTGGCAAGGTAATGACGGCAGCGACTTGGAGGTGTTCCATTACGACATCGCCACCGGCTCTACCAGTAACCTCTCCAACAACGCCTACCCGGATGAACCGGCGGAAATCTCCGGCAACCGGGTTGTGTGGCATACCATCTTGGGCGAGAATTCGCAGCAGCTTTACTTCTACGAAATCGGTTCGGGTCTGGCGCCGGCGGAAATAACTGACGAGAACTCCGATGGTTGGTTCGCGCAGATATCCGACTCGCTGGTGACCTGGCGAAGCTTCGACGGAAACGATTACGAAATCGTGATCGCCGTTCAGGAAGAACCGCAAATTACCGCAACCTTCACGTTGGTTGTCTACGGCGACAAGAAAGTCGAACCGGACGAGACGTTCCTGGTGGATATCACCGCCACTGCCGTCGGCGTGCTGCCCGGCAACCAGGGCGTGGAGATCGACGACGATCGGGCCGTGGTCCACATTCTCAACGACGACGGCGGTACGTACGGACTCGATTACGGAGACGCGCCGGAGTCCTACTCGACCTTGCTGGCCTCCAACGGCGCCCGACACGTGATCGATCCGGCCTTCCGTCTCGGTGCGAGCATCGACGCCGAGGGCAACGGCCAACCCGGTATCGCTGCCACCGGCGACGACAACCGGACCAGCGACGACGAAGACGGCGTCGTGTTCCTGACCGACCTGATACCGGACGAGAACGCCAGCGTCATGGTAACCACGTCGGCCGGCGGCTATCTTGATGCCTGGATCGACTTCAACGGCGACGGGAACTGGGGTGAACTGGACAGTCAAGGCGACATGGCCTACGACGCCGGCGAGCGGATATTCCAGCACAGATGGGTGAATCCCAACGGGCAAATGCTCAACTTCGCGGTGCCCGGCACGGCTATCGCCGGCGCGACCTACGCGCGATTCCGCTTTAGCGACGACTCCAACGGTCTGTCGTTTGTCGGTAGCGCGGGCGAAGGCGAGGTGGAGGATTACACGGTTCACATCGGATCGAACCCCTACAACGCCAACAAGACCTACCTGCTGGAGGGAACCGACGGCGACGACGTCTTCGAGTTCACCGGCGGCGCCACCCATACCATTATCGTCAACAAAGACACGGTCTACAGGATCTCCGGCCGCGAGTACGGCAATATCGTGCTGGACGGCATGGAGGGCAACGACCGGATAGTCTTCAACGGCACCGAAGCCGACGAGCAGGCCGAGTTGTGGACCGACCACGGAACGTTCATTGGCGAACACTTCACTGTTGTAGCCAGCGGTTTTGAAATTCTCTTCGCTGACAGCGGCGGCGGCAACGACGTGGCCATTATGCACGATTCGGCCGGACTGGATAAGTTCGAAACCACGCCGGACAGCGCTAAGCTAACCGGCGACGGGTTCTTCCTGCGAGCCAGGGACTTCCCGCGCGTGCTGGCATACGCCACGCCCGGCGGCAACGACCTCTCCATAATGTGGGATTCGGCCGGCGACGACCACTTCTTCTCCTCGCCGACAAGCGCCGAGATGTACGGCGACGGGTTCTTCGTTCAGGCCAACAACTTCAGCAGCATGCAAGGCTTGGCTACCGCCGGCGGTTACGATTCGGCCGAGATGTACGATTCGTCGAGGAAAGACACTTTCGTCGGCACGCCCACCGAAGCCAGACTGTCCAGCAAAGTATTCTACAGTCGGGCAAGCCGATTCGACTCCGTCCACGCGCACCACACCGCCGGCGGCACGGATGTTGCCAAGCTGTTCGATTCGGCCGGCGACGACCTCTTCGTGGCCACGCCCACCCATGCCGAATTCAGCGGTGAAGGGTTCCACTTCGAGTTGGAAGACTTCTACGGCATCAATGCCTTCTCCACCGCCGGTGGAGACGACCTGGCCGAACTGTACGATTCGGAAGGAAGAGACACCTACAAGACCAAGGCCGACTACAGCAAGCTCTATGGCGATGGATTCTTCAATCGGGCCAAGGGCTTCGCGCTAGTCATCGGCCATAGTACCGCCGGCGGCGGCGACGTGGCCAAACTGTACGGTTCGGCCGGGGCCGATGTGCTGACCTCAACCCCCGACTTCGTGGAAATCGATCACGGCGAGCAGCTCAGCCGCGTGGAGGACTTCCGTTACGTCCACGCCTTCGGCACTCGAGGTGACGGCGACCTTGCCAGAATGTACGACTCACCCGAACGGGATGATCTGTACAGCGACGCAACCTCCGTCAGGCTCTACAACGACGAGCACTACACCAAGATCAGGAACTTCGACTACATCAACGTCAATGCCACGTCCGGCAACGATGTGGCCAAGATATACGACACGGCCGGGGACGACACCTTCATCGGCACGCCCAGCTACAGCGAATTGTACACCGACGGGTTCCGCTTGCGGGCGAACGATTTCCGATATCTCCACGCCCTGTCGACCGGAGTTGGAAACGACGTGGCCAACCTGTACGATTCGGCGGGTAGCGATAGCTTCGTCGGCACGCCCACCCAGGCGTCGCTGACCGACGCCGAGGGCTTCTATATCCGGGCGAAGAGCTACGACAGCGTGAACGCTTATGCCCTGGCCGGCGGTTACGACGAGGCCGAACTGAAAGACTCGGCACTGGACGATCTGCTGGAGGCCGACGACAACTGGGCGCGCTTGTCCAACGCCGATCTCGGTTACGCGAATTGGGTGGCCGACTTCGAGTACGTTAATGCGATAGCGAGCGACTCGGGCAACACCAAGAACGTGGCCAGAGCCGTCGACTTCCTCTACACCGAAGGCCTTTGGACCGACATTTGAGGCAGTGGGTAGTTGATAGTTGATAGTTGATAGTTCAACTCTCGACTCTTGATCTACTGCTTGAGGTCCCAAGCCACCAGCCAGCGCGTGCCTTGACGCACCAAGCCGAAGTCGGCCAGGAGCCGTTTTTCGAAGTCCGGCATGTGCCCGGCCCCGTAGAAGATGGCTATCTTTCGCTTGCCCTTGGCGATCTCCTTGCGCAATACGACCAGCGCCACCTTGTTCCGCTCGCCAATTAGCGTGGAACCGTTGGGGCCCTCGAACATATTCATCGAGCCCTGGAGATCCTCGAATTGCTCGGCCAGCACCCGCTTGAGCATCAGCGCGCGGTTCTTGTCGAAAAGCGCCAAGAGCAATTTGCCGTCACCACCACCCGACGCATCGCCGCCCTGCCTGGCCATGGCATAGCCCATCGCCCGGGAAAGCATCGACCAAACGCTTTCGCCTCGGCGGCGCATGGACCGCGAAAAGGCCTCGGGCGACATGTCGGCATGTACCATGTTCTTGCGGCCGTAATCGATGCCCTGCAACTGGAATTCCAGTTCCAAGACTCCGGTCATTGCGTTTTGCATCAAGGATACGGGATGGCCGCCACCGGAGGCGGCCGCCTTGGAGACCGCCGCCTTGGAAATCTTGGTTCCCTCCGGCGCCACCAACTCGTAAAGGACCGCGTCATAGTCGTCGAACTGCCGGTTCAAGCGGTCGTAGTAGGCCTTGTCGGCCAGATGGATGGCCCCAACCAGATCCACGGTCAAACCGGCCTCCTTCGCCTTGGCCGGCACGTACCGGGCGATAGCCGACTCCAGCGCCAGGGGTGTTCCGCTCTTGTCCAGAACAAGTCGCAGGAACGAGTCCTTCTGCTTCTCGGCTGTCGGTTTCTCCGCCAATCCGACGGTGCAAACCGCCAGACAAACGACAAAAACCGCCTTCGGTACGAGCCTCCGATAGATCATCGTGAGATCCTTCCTGACGCGGCCGGCGGCCGCAAATCACCCAGTTTTCGATCGTAATGCGCCAACTCCCGGTGCCTCACCTGTTATGAGAAGTATACGCCGTCGTGATTGGGTCGACAACAGCCGACCGGAACGTGGGGCCGACCGGAACGTGGGGATATGCCGCCCGTGGCGTGGATGCCCACGTTGGCGTGGCGTGTGGCACGTGGGTTAACCAATTTGGGTTCCTACTTAGCTGTTATTCCTCAGGGAAAAGGGTCCGGCCAGCCGAAACTTGCTGACATGCTACGTGCATCTGACCGGGCGATTGCCCAGTTAGATTGGCCTCCTCGGGTTCCTGCCCCACCTGTGGAGGCCTTATTTATGCGCCCTCCCATCCGGCACTCTCTGCTGGCGGTACGCAACTAACGTACACGCTGCCCGACTCCCCCGTGCTGGACCGGGTTTGCCGGGGAAGTCTGAATCGCCGCTCGGCACGTAGCCTTCTCCTGGCATCCCACGGCTACGGCACGAGGCAATCTGGCATCAGGCCGTTCCCTCCCTCTCTCTTGGCTCTTTCTGCGTTTCGCTGGGCCCGACGAATGAACGGGTTGGTCGCTCGCGGGCTGAATTCTTGCGAATCCAGCTACGAGCCTGGGCCGCGGGCCGCGAAGCAGACTCTCCGCGCCCCCTCGTTGGATGTGTGCGGCTACCCATCTACCGACGACCTTTTTGGGCTAATAGTCTGCGTATCCTGGGAAAGGTCTTGACGTTTGGGGGTCGTCCAATCATGATAAAATAGCTAGTCTGGAGAAGAGGGGGAAGCGCGGGCAACCAGTCCGTATCTGCTCATTTCTCCTCAATATGCAGTGAGGCTGTTTGACAAACTTGTAGAAATTGGTTTCCATATAGGAATGCGGAGGAGTTTGAGTGTCAGCCCGGGCAAGGCGGGCGACGGCTTGAATCCTCCTGGCGAGGCGTGGAATGGGAAGAGTAGTCCGGGCGATCCGGCGTGCTGGCAAACGATGGCTGTGCGATTGGGGTGCGCGCAGTCGGCTTCTCTTTGCGTTGACGGCCGCTCGGTCGTCCGCCGCGCATCTTATGTTGGTCCCATGTCCGGCCCAGCGGTCCGCGAGAAACGGTCGCCGCCCCACGAGCCAGTCCCAGCGCATGCGTTACTTGGTCGCGAGTCGGCGAGCCGGTCGCGCGTTGGTTTCTCCACCGTTTAGTCCACCGCAATACAAGAAGCTGCTTGGGGGATGTGAGGAGTTTTACGGCGTTCAGTCACGGTCAGGCGCTGTTTGCGAGATTCTCAGTTTTGGGAAGAAAGCGGCGCGTCGATTCCGCATTCCGGTGTTTTTATTGTCTTACATTGCCAATGAGCGACTTTAATTCGCGCATTGATTATGCAGAGATCAATAGTATTTGAGGACAAAGAAGATGTCGCTATTCCGATTGCCTACGCTGCCGAGCATTGCATCCAAAATGAAGAGCATTCGCGGCGCTTTTAGTAACCGCACGAACAGGAGCGCGAGCGACAAAGCATTTCGCCGCCTGTTGATCGATCCGTTGGAGGAGCGGCAACTCCTAAGCCTCTCGCCGGCCGACATGAGCGACCTGCTCGTCAACCGCACGGTAACCGCCGGCATACCGGGCGACGACTACCTGGGAAGTACCGAGTACACCGACGCCCAGCAGGCGATTGCCGTCGACAACGACGGCGACTTCGTGGTTGCCTGGACGCGGCGGGAACAGTACCTGGACGGGTCGAACAATCCGGTTATTGATCCGGAAACGGGCGGGTACTTGCAGGACTCGAATATCTACGCTCGATACTTCACCGACGAAGTCCAGCGGCTTACGCTTCCCGAGCAGGTCCTGTCGGATACGTCGGGCGGGTACGGCAGCTTCTCGCTGGACTACGGTTACGAGGTCCAGAAGCTCACGATCTCGGCGACGTACGAGCCGTTCACCTATTTCCAGGAGAATGTCGCCGGTTCGTTCAAGTTGGGCTACCTCAACTCAGCCGGCAGTATCGAGGTGGCGACCCCTTTGATTGACTTCGACGAGACCAAGTCTCTTCGAGAAAACGCCATGGAAATTCAGGAGGAATTGTCTGATATACCCGACTGGGCGAATGTTTGGGTCGAAGCGATCAGCCCGCGCGAGTATCTGCTTCACGCAGGCGACGCGCACGTAGGCGATGGCCTCAGGCAGCTTTGCTGGGTAGACCAATCCAACGCGACGTTCAGTTCCGGTTTCCTGCCGGCGGTTACTATCGAGACGGTGCGGGATCCGATCACGATCACCGACATTCCGGTTTCACCCGACAATCCCGATTTGACGGCCCAGGCAATCGAGGACTGGTTCGCGAATCAGGCGGCAACCAGTTACGACCTGGCGCCGACCGACTTCCCGCCCGAAAACCGGATTCATGTTATCGGTCCCCCGCCGTACTACGAGCCGATTCAGGCCCAGGCTCCCGCCCCCAGCGTTTCGGTAACGCCGGTCGCGGCCACGGTCAATCCTGACGTTCAAGTGCTCACGTTCGACACGGGCGGGGCAGTTCTCCCGGTAATCGGTAATTTCCGTCTGGGATTCGACCTGGACGGTGATGGTTCGATCGATCCCTCGGAGACGACGCTCAACGACATCGTATTCAACAACACCAACGCCTCCACTCTTGCGGGCGTCGCCAGCGGCATCCAGGGCGAACTCGAAGGGTTCTATCCGGGAGTCAAGGTCAGCGTGGGGAGCGGAGACAATCCGTTCTCCTTCGATATCGCCTTCAAGCAGGGCACCGTGCCGGAGTTAGTCGAGTACGTGCCGGCCGCATCGCCACTGGCCGCGACCGTGACTAGCGACTACGACCGGATTGTGGCCGGCACCGTTTTTGACATTACCTTCACGGGCACGGCTGCCAAGCAGAACCATTCGTTGATGGTGGTTTCGTCGGTGAAGGACGAGTTTGGCAACGAGACGATTATTCCCGGCGATCATACGGCCACGGCATTGAAGGATTTGGCGCTGGTCACGACGCAAAAGGAGACGAGCGACGAATTTCGGGTGAACCCGGCCGAGGTTGACAATCCGTTCACGTTCCTTCCGGACGTTTACGACCAGACACAGCCGGTCGTGGCGATTGATTCGGACGGCGAGTTCGTGATTGCCTGGAAGGGCGAGGTACCCAATTCGCAGAACTCCGGCAGCTACAGCGACATCTTCTCGCGGCACTTTGCGGCAGTCGGTTCGTTGGACAAATTCACCGACCCGACTCTACCGGGCGGCGGTGCCAATCCCGATTACGACGCCGATTTCGCGGACAACCAAGGCCTGATCACGCCGGGTGTCCGCGCGTTGGCCTCGCCCGAGGCGCAGATTGTACAAGTGATCGAGTTTAACGGTCCGGCAGCGCCGGGTACTTTCAAGCTACGGATCGACGACAACACGACAGCGGCGATCAGCTTTGCCGGCACCGACGCGGCAAGCTTGTCCCAGGTTGCCGCCGACATCACCAGCGCGCTTGACGAAGCCGGCTACGAGAAGGTTTTGGTGACGGTCGATTCCTACTCCGACCCCTACGCGTTCAGCGTCAACTATGAGTCGACCTTCGGCACGAGCCTGGGCAAGGATCAGGTGACGATTGAGGTGATCGAGGCCGGTTCGCTCGGCGGCAGCATCACGGTAACCGACGAGACGGAGGATTTCTACACCGTCCGTGTCAATCAGTCGACCGCGAACCCGCAATTCGACCCGACCGTGGCCATGGACGAGGAAGGCAATTTCGTAATCGGCTGGGCCAACGGCGGGCAGGAGCTCGGCTTCTTCAACGGCATCAAGGCGCAGCAGTTCGACCGCGACGGCGTGCGGATCGGCAGCGAGTTCCTGGTGAATTCCGAGGACACGGCGATCCACATCGAGCCTTACGTGGCGGTAAGCCACGCGGGGAACTTCGTCGTCGCCTGGAGCCGCACCGACGATCCCGACTACGTTGCCGGGAACGGCTACGTCGCCAGCATCCAGGCCAAGGTCTTCGACGCCCAGGGCAACACGCTGATATCCCAGTTCGGTCCTGGCGGAGCGGGTGAGCCTTCGGCCGCCTTCGACATGGCCAATAACTTCATCATCACCTGGGAAAGCATCTCCGACAACGACAATATAGGCGTCAGCAGCGAAGGCGTTCAAGGCCGGATGTACGAGCTGTTTGACGTGAACGGTAACGTCACCGGCGACGTCATTCGCGACACCTTCCGCGTCAACAGCGCCACGTTCAACACCAGCCTCAATGCCTGCTGGCCGCTCTGGCAAGGTGGCTCGGAAGCCGCCCTGGACGCCGACGGCGATCTGGTCGTTACTTACGACGGCTTCGGCGCCGACTCCTCGGAATTCGTGGCCATGAGCGGTTCCTACTTCATGGACTGGCTGAATCTGACATTCGACCCCCCTAACGCGCCCGAGGATCTTTTCGATCCGCGTTTCCAAGGCCTCTGGGGTTACGACATTGACGAAGCCATCGAGTACCTGCTGGTTCAGGCGTATGCCCTTGGGGCAAGCGACGTGGAGGTCGGCCAATTGCGTGCCTACCTGGACCAGAAGGCCGGGCTGATGCGCGGCGAGGCCAACGGCGCGTTGTTCTCCCGCTGGGACGCCGACCCGCAACTCGGCACGCTCGATACGCTCTACAGCGACAGCGTGCTCAATGCCCAGCGCGACGGTCACAACGCCCGATTCATCATCGAGATCGACTCCAGCGTCACCGGCGGCAACTTCACGCTGGGGCTTTCGCATCCGTCTGTTGGCGGCTGGGAGGAAGTGGATATTACGCCCGTCTTCGTCGACAGCGTGCTGCAAGTCGTCGAGACCCGCGACGTGATTGACGCCGCCTTGGAGGCCGCGCAGCGGACCGGCGTCAACTGGGCCGAGGACACCAACGACGGCCCCGTGCATGTTCGGATAATCGGGGATTCCGAGGTAATCGCGCGTTCGAGCACTCCCTACGCGTTGGGGTCCAACCCGAGCAGCTACATCTACGAGGTTACGTTCCAGGGCGAAGTGCACGATACGGACATGGGCCTCTGGCTGCAGGACAACGACCTGACCGCCGACGACATTGCCGAGATCCAAAATCTAACGTTCACGACCGACGACACGGGCGAGTTCTACTTGTCGATTGGCGGCGTTGATAGCCCCGACTGGAGTTTCGACCCCGGCAACCTGACCGGAATGGGCCAGTTGATCGAAAGCTGGTTGATTTCCATCGGTTACGCCGGTGTGACCGTGATATCACCGCCGGAGGGTAGCAGCGCGCCGTTCGACTTCCGGATCACTTTCGGTGGCGCCAGCGCGGGCGTGGATCAACCGCCTATTGCCGGCCTCACGCCGACGGATAGTACGAGTCCGTATCCAGGTAACATTTATTCGACACAAATCCGAGCGGGTGCGGAGGACGGTGCCCCGATGCCGTTCGTTTTCATGCACACCGAGGGCGACAGAGGAATCTGGCAGAGCAACGTCTCCATCGGCATGGAGCCCGACGGCGACTTCGCCACGGTCTGGACTCAATACGAGGAGTACACCGACGGCGACTGGGCGAACGATAACATCTACTACCGCCGCTTCGACGAAGCCACCGACACGGCCGGGCCGCGAATCGGCGACCTGATCGACACGGCGGGCAACCGCGTGGACGCGGACATTGCCCTGGTGTCGCCCGTCCAGTATATCGTGCTGACGTTCGACGAGGCGATGATGGTGGGCGATCCGGATGTCAACCCGGACAGCATCCTGAACCCCGAGAACTTCAAGCTATTTCAGGACGGGATCGAGATTCCCGGCGCGATCTATCACGTCGCATTTGGAATGAACATGGCTTCCGAATTGGCAGGCAAGTTCGATCCGCTCGGTGGAGTATACGACCTGAATCCAATTCTCACCAATAAGTGGGAAGCCGTCCTGATGCTGGATGGGAACGGGAGCTACTTGGCCGGCATCGGATCGCTTGCCAGCGGCCACTACACGATCGAAGCAATTGCTCCGGTCTCGTCAACGAACACGTCAGCCGGCAACAGCGGCCTGCGCGACGTTGTCGGCAACCCGTTGGGACACACCGGATTTACTGCGGGAGGCGAGGACTTCTCGCGCAATTTCCGCGTGTTGTCGAGCGGTCCGTGGCCTGGCCCAGGTCCAGACCCGGGACCAAGTGGTGATGTTTTCATTGCCGACGGGAGAACGTATCCCGAGTCGCCCAATGCCGTGGCGGTGGATGGCGATGGGAACCACGTGGTTGCCTGGACTGGTGACGACCAGCGGGTTTGGGTGCAGATATTCGACGCCGACGGCTCGCCCGCCGACTCGGACCTCAATGGTAATGGGGTAATCGAGCCGGGTGAAATCGACTTGGCGGTGCCGCTTGCCGTAACCGAGGGCGACGCCCGGTTCACCGGCGACCAACAGCGATACGCCAGCGTGGCCTGCGACGAAGACGGCGACTTTATCGTGACCTGGACCAACTACCGGAGCGGCGAGGTCGACATCCACGCGCGTCGCTTTTACGCCAACGGCACGCCCATGGACAACGGTTCGACTGGACCGCTAGCGTTCCGCGTGAACACCTACACGACCAACGTTCAGCAGTGGCCCGACGTGGCAATGAACGCCACTGGTGAGTTCATTGTGACCTGGTCCAGCTACAGCCAAGAGGATGGCGATCAGTTGGGTTCCGGGTATGGGGTGTATGCACGACGATATGATTCATTCGGGCAACCGCTGGCATCCGAGTTTCTGGTGAACGTGACCACCGAAGGGAATCAGCAGTTCTCCAGCATAGCGATGGACTCCGAGGGCGGCTTTGCGGTCGTCTGGACCAGCGATCAGAACGGAGTGGGCACCGATATCATCGCGAGGAGCTACTGGGCCGATGGAACACCTCAACCCACGGGTTCGGGAATCGGCTACCTCTTCGGTGAACTCCTCGTCAACGCGACGACCGATGGCAACCAAATCTACCCCGATGTAGCCATGAACCCGGCCGGCACCTCCTACGTCGTGACTTGGTCGAGTCCGGACGGCAACCACAGCGGGGTGTTTGGACGTCAGATTGGCCGGGAAACGGTTGCCAACGTGGTACCGCGAGTGTTGACTGCCGCCGATCTACCCCCGGGCGGAATAGCGATTCCGCCGTCGGGAACGGTATTTTCCACCATTGATATCAATCAGAATTTCACGATCGCCGACCTGGATGTGCGTATCGACATTGAGCACTGGAGAGTTAGCGATCTGATAATCTCGCTGATCAGCCCGCTAGGGACGGAAGTGACCCTAGTGGAGCGGGCGCCACAGGATCCCGACCTGAGTCCTCCGTATGTTGATGGAGCGAACTTCAGTGGAACGATCTTCGACGATGAGGCACTCTTGTCGATCGACGACTACCCAGATGCTCAACCGCCTTTCACGGGTCGATGGCAACCCTCACCGGATAGCCTAACGGCGTTCAACGGCGAGCAAGTGCGAGGTACGTGGAGACTCAGGATTGTGGACCGGGAACTCGAACCAGTACCAGATAGACAACTTGGATGGCTCAAGGCTTGGTCAATCGATGCGGGTATCGGAATGAGAGCGTCAAGCGAGTTCCCGGTTAGTTCGTCTGTCGTTGGCGAACAGACTTACTCGTCGGTATCGATGGACCACGGCGGAGCCTTTGTCGTGACCTGGAGCGGCCGCGGCGACCGGACGGATCAAGAGGACACCTCGGGGCACGGCGTATTCTATCAACGATTTGATGCGGCCGCCAGGCAGTTGGGCGACGAAGCCCGTGTCAATTCCGAAACCGCTGGAAACCAGTGGATGCCCTCGGTCGGCTCCGACGCGGACGGCAATTTCATCGTTGTCTGGACTGGCGAGGGAGCCGCGCCAGGCACAACGTCGGTGTACAAATTCGACAGTCTCGACTCGCTCCTATTGAGAGACACGTCAGGTCCGATGGTTACCGATGTGCTCTCGTCCAACCGCACTCGCATCCTAGACGGAGGTATTCTGGCTCCGGCGTCGGCTGATCAGTTGATTGTTGTCTTCGGCGAGAACTTGTCCATCCGGGAAATCACCAATGGAGGCACGAACGAGCCCGGACCGGACAGTGTACTCAATCCGCTGAACTGGACATTGCAGGGTGATGGCACCGAGATGCCGGATGTGATAACAGATATTGCTTTCCAATACAACGCAACCACGCGCAAGTACGAGGCCGTGCTAACGCTGGACGGGAATGGCCTTGAACCTGGAACGCCATCCCTGGCCGAAGGGAACTACACCCTGGTAATCCACGACACAATCAACGACGCCTACATCCCAAACGCCGACGGCGACTATTTCGGGGGCAACAACCTGGATGGTGACTTCGATGGGGCTCCCGGCACAAGACTGGACGGTTCCGGCGCTACGGGTTACAAGTTGATGTTTGGCGTAACCGGCGGCGCACAGTATGGTGCCGAGTTCCGCGTTAATGAATCAGTTTCGTCGGAGCAGCGGATTTCCGAGGCATTCGGAACCGGTCTGGGTTATGAGCAGACTACCCGTTCAGTCGCCGTCGACCATGACGGCGACTTTGTGGTCGTTTGGACCAGCTACGGTCAGGATGATCCAAGTGATTCGGTCGGGTCGGGCGTCTACTTCCGCATGTTCGACCGGAACAACAACCCGTTGACCAGCGAGATGCTCGTAAACACCACCGTCGCTGGCGACCAGCGCAACGGTGCCGTGGCAATTGATGCCGACGGCGATTTCGTCATCACTTGGGAGGGTGAGGATGCCAACGGCAACTGGGACGTCTTCGCTCGCCGCTACGACTCGCGCGGAGTCGTGGTTAAATCCGATACCAATCGCGACGGCAGGGTAGACGTTGCCGACACGGACCTGGAATTCGTTGTCAATACCGACAGCGCCAACAACCATCTCAATCCAGCCGTGGCCATGGACGACTTTGGTAATTTTGTGGTCGTCTGGGCCACGACGGGACAATCGTTCAGCTACTTTAATGACGTTCATGCACAACTGTTCGACTACAGCGGGCGAATGGTTGGCGAAGAGTTCATGGTTAACCAGGTGAATATACCGGGTACAAGCATCGTACCCGGCAGCGTCGAACTTAACCCTGCCGTGGCCATGGATGCGGAAGGCAACTTCGTCGTGGCCTGGGACCAGATCATCGACCAGCGCAATGGGGCGGCCATCGAAAGTGACATTGTTGCCCGACTGTTCAACAGTGACGGCACGCCAAGAGAGAATGCTCAAACATCTAGTACAGATGAGTTCCGGGTCAACGTGGGCGATTCAGACTTCCAACGCGACCCGCAGCACGACCCGCAGCACGACGCGAGTGGCGGCAATGAGACCGAACGCCGTGCCCGAAACCCGCAGATCGCAATGGACGACGAAGGCAACTTCACCGTCGTTTGGGAGTCCCTGCAAGACAACGATCTGGATGCATCCGGCTCCGCGGACAGCTACGGCATTTACTTCCGACGTTTCCTTGCCGACGGCTCGGAGGAAATGACCAGCGACCACCAGGCGAACCTGGTAATCACCACACCCGAAACCGACGCCTCGGTGGTCGATCCGAACATCAACAGTGACAAGTTCGCTTTTGCCCAGGTGAACCCCTCGATTGCCATGGACGCCGACGGCGATTATTCGGTCGTCTGGAACGGCAACGGCGCCGTACCGCACGCACTCGATCCCATGACACAAACGACGACTAATGCCGATCTGGAAGGTATTTGGGTCCGTCAGTTCCACGCCATGGATAACGCGACGGCCTCCGAGTTCGTTACCGTGCAAACGCGGGTCAACATGACCTCGGCCGGTATTCAGCAGTTCCCCACCATCGCCATGGAACCCGACGGCGACCGGATCGTGGTCTGGAGCGGCACCGGCGTGGGCGACCAGCACGGAATCTTCTTCCGACGTTACGACGAGCCGACCGACACGGCCGGACCGTTGATGACGGAGCTTTGGACCGATTTGCCGGGCGGAACGCGGCAGAGCGTGCAGGGCGACAACTACACCATCTTCCGCGACGACGTGGATCACATGATTGTGGTCTTCGATGAAAATATGTCGACCATTGGTGGCGCGACTGGCGAGCATAGCGTGCTTAACCCCAATAACTGGACATTGTTGAACGCCGCCGACGACGAGATGCAAGGGGTAGTCCAGCATGTCGATTTCGGCCTCAACACGGCAACGAACAAGTACGAGGCAACGGTCTGGTTCGACGGCGACGGAGCCACTGGCGGTTTCTTGCCGTCGCCGTTGGCAAACGCGGATTACACGCTGATGGTTCGCACCGCGGTACAGGACGTGGCGGGCAATCCGTTGGCCCGCACGGGGTTGCGGCCCGACGGCCTCAATCCGGGCAGCCCGGCCACTAGCCCGACCGGCGGATTCGGTATCCGTTTCCAGGTCCACGAGCTTTCGCCCGGCACGCCCATTTACGGCGACACCGATCCGTCGGTCAATACCAACACGGTAGAGGGTGTGCTCGCTGATGGCGATGAGCTTACCAGCGTCTATCAGTTCAGCGATCAGACCGAACCGGCCGTCGCCCGAGTCACCAGCGGCCCTCTGGCTGGCTCTTACGTGGCTGTTTGGGTCGACTACATCCCAATCGCGGGAATCGACGCCGACGGCAACTCGGTGGCTGACGAAGACGGTAACCCGGCGGTCGACTTGACGAACCCGGCGTTGCAGGCCGACATCGTGGCCCAACGGTTCGATGCCTTCAGCCACCCGGTCGGCGAGCTGATCGCGGTCAACAGCATTACCACCGGCGAGCAAATCGAGCCCGATGTGGCCATCGACAACCAGGGTCAGTTTGTGATTACCTGG
>CAZDHN010000022.1:0-20453 GCA_964505115.1 uncultured Planctomycetaceae bacterium | reverse complement strand
GTGTTTGCTCAGCGGTACGCCGCCGACGGCACGCCGTTGGCCGGTCAATTCCGCGTCAACCAGTGGCGAGATGACGCTCAGGACGAGCCGGTAATTGCCATGGATGCCATCGGCAACTTCGTGATCGTCTGGACCAGCTACGCCCAGGACGGCGACCGCGACGGTGTCTTCGCCCGACGTTACAACAGTAGCGGACAGGCCATCGACGACGAGTTCCAGGTGAATACCACCTGGGTAAGCCGACAGGAGACTCCCGACGTGGCCATGGATGCGGCGGGGAACTTCACCGTTATTTGGGCCAGCGACGACCAGGACGGAAGCGCCTGGGGCGTGTTCGGCCAGCGATTCAACGCGGCCGGAGTCGCGGTCGGTGGCGAGTTCCGCGTGAACGCGTATGCGACCGACAAGCAAATCAGGCCGCGAATCGCAATGAACGCCGCGGGTGACTCGGTGGTTACCTGGGCCAGCTTCTTGCAGGACGGCAGCGGATACGGCATCTACGCTCAGCGATACGACGCCACGGGCGCGGCCCAGGGGACGGAGTTCCGCGCTAACGAGACGGCCGTGAATTGGCAAACCGAGCCTTCGGTCGGAATGGGTAGCAAGGGCGTCGGCGGTGCTTTCGTCATCACCTGGACCACTTACGACCAGGAAGATGATACCGTCCAAACCTACGACAGCTACGCCATCTTCGCCCATATGTACGAAGGCGACGGCTCGGAATACGTCGACGCGGCCACCGGACTGCCACTGGGTGAGTTCCGCGTAAATGCCGCAATCGAAGGCGACCAAATTAGTTCCGACATCTCGGCCATCGACGACATGGGTAACTGCGTCGCTGTCTGGGTGGGTCCCGACAGCGACGGTACCGGCATATTCTCGCGAATGATGGATCCGCCCGTGGACGAGGGACCGGTCGCCGAAGCGCCGACCAGCTTGGCGCTGGAGGGAACCGCCGGCAACGACAAGTTCTACATTATGCCCGGCGCCACTGCCGGTTCCTGGATAGCCAGACTCAACGGCGTCCCCCAGGATATCGCGGCGGAGACCACTTCGGTCAGCTTCGACGGGCTGGGTGGCACCGATACCGTGATCATCACCGGCTCGAGTGCCGCCGAGACGGTCGAATTGTTGCCCGGCGAGGGAACCTTCACCAGCAACGCCTTCACCGTCAGCTTGACCGGAGTAAGTGCGATTGTGGTCGACGGCGGCGGCGGTAGCGACGAAGCCTTCCTCTACGATTCCGACGGAGTAGATACCTTCGAGGCAACGCCGACCGCGACCAAACTCATGGGCGACGGATTCTTCAACCGCGTGAAGGAATTCGGTATCGTACGCGCTTTCAGCGCGCTCGGCGACGACATCGCCCACTTGTACGACTCGGACGGCAAGGATACCTTCATCGGAAGGGAAGAAAACGCCGAGATGTATGGCGACGGGTTCTACTACCAGGCGAATGACTTCCGCTACGTTCATGCCCACGCCGCCCTTGGCGACGATGTGGCCGAATTGTACGACTCGATCAATAAGGATATCCTGGTCGCCACGCCCGAGGATTCGAAACTCTACGGCGAGTCGTTCTTCAATCGGGCCGTTGGATTCCGCTACGTGAACGCTTACGCCTCCGCCGGCGACGACGTGGCCAAGATGTTCGGCTCGGAAGGCGCCGATACGTTCGTGGGAATTCCCGAAGAGGCCACGCTCGAGGGCGACGAATACACTAACGTGGCAAAGGGCTTCCGTTACGTGCTTGCCATCTCCCGGGGCGGGGTGGACGAGGCCAAGCTCTACGATTCGGCCGGTAAAGATACGCTCCGTGCCAAGCCCGGCGATGTCAGACTCTACAACGATGACTTCTCCAATCGGGTCAAGGGCTTCCGCTACGCGCACGCCTACGCATCCACCGGGGTGGACGTGGCCAAGATGCTGGATTCGGAAGGAAACGACACCTTCGTCGGAGCCGAAGACGCCGTCAGTTTCTCCGGCGACGACTTCTTCAACGAGGCCGTCGGGTTCCGATACGTGCATGCCATCGCCTCGGCCGGTGGAGTCGATTCGGCCACGCTCTCCGGCTCGGCCGGAAACGACATCTTCTCCGCCACCCCGACAATGGCCAGGTACTATAACACCGATACGTTCTACAATAAGCTCAAGTACTTCGAGTCCGTGCGTGCCAACGGCGATGCCACTCCCGGCGGGAACGACAAGGCCTATCTGCACGACTCCGTCTTGAACGATCTGCTCTCGGCCGGAGATAACTGGGCCAGCGTGTCCAACGCTGAACTTCAATTCTCCAACCTGGCTGCCGATTTCGCCAAGATCAAGGCCTTCTCCAACAACGTCGGAGATCTCAAGGACACGGCATTGGCCACCAAGGCCCTCTTCGCCCTGGGGTTGTGGGAAGACATCTAACGAAAACCGACGCCCACGGTACACGGTGCTGCCGGAAATTGCTTCTGGCAGCACCGTTTTTTTGTATTGGGACCGGGGGCAGTCGGGTGGCTGTTGGCTGGTGGCTGAGCGCGGCGAAGCCCCGGAAAGTCCGGTCTTGCATGAGGTCCGCTGGCGGGCTTCAGCGCTGGATGTCGCGCGAGCCCACCGAATTCACCAGGCCACCTTGTTTCCCCAAGTTCCGGCGGAAGGCCCCACTTACGGGCAGATTACCGTTGTTTTCGCTAGCCCTTGCCTTTCTTACTTAACTTCCGCGACCAGCACGTCCGATACTACCGTCACGGGTCAAGTGCGTAGATTCTCTGCGTGGGAGCGGGGAAGCACTATTCTCATAACGAATTGACCGAGTTGGGTGGAAACTATGTCGCGAGATCGCATCAAATCCGGATCGGTGGTCTTCCTGTTGATCCTCCTGTTGGTGTTGCCGGCGTCGGCTCAGGACATGGAGGACCTGCAACTCTTCGACAACGCGAATTTGAGCACGTACGGCGGCGGCCGCGGGCCGCAAGAAGGGTTCTTTTTCACTTACGACGGCCTGTATTGGTCTATCTCGGCGCCAAGGGCGGAGCAGATCGGCGATCCGAACCTGACTCGGAACGTTTACTACGATATCACCGGTACGCCCAAGCCGGCCGACCGGCTGGCCGTTCAGACCAATACCTACAGCACCGCGCCGTTTAGGGCGCAGTTCACGACCGGCCAGCGGATACAATTTGGCCGGGTTGAGGGACACCAGGGCTGGATGGTCGGCGGCTACTGGCTGAATGAGCAGAAGCAAGTCTGCAACGCCCAGGACGTGAATGTCGCCTTTCAGGACGATGCTTTCGGACCCGCGGGTGAATCGTGGCTGCAAGGCTACGTTTGGAACGACGGTGCCGCGAGTCCTGTTCTCAGTGACCGCAAGAACCTGCCGATTACGTTCGACACGATGAGAATCCGCAACATAGTCGACAACTGGAGCATCGAATGTATGTATATATACCGACTGCATCCCGGGCGAGCGGGCGGTGTATTAGAGCTATTCGGCGGTGTGCGGTATCTTGAATTCAACGAGGTCTTCTCGGTCGACGCCACCGGCGGCGTGCTGGCCGACAGCAACTGGTACACGGCAGCCGACAACCATTTGATCGGACCGCAGATCGGTGCCCGATGGTCCAATCAGCGCGGTCGCTGGTCGCTGGTCGGTGAAGGTCGATTCTTCGCCGCCTTCAACAACCAGAACATTCGCCAGGACGGCCTGATAGGCAGCGAGTTGGATCCATCCACGACTACGCAAGGTGCTCCGCTGGAACTGGGTCCCACCGGCTTCTCCTACTGGCTGCATCAGACGGAATGGGCACCGTCGGTTGAGCTCCGCCTGGAAGCCAAGTGGCAGTGGACCCGCCTGGTTTCCTTCAAGGCCGGCTGGACCGGCATCTACATGGACGGTATCGCACGACCGTCGAAGATGGTCCGCTACGAATTCGACGCCAGCGGCGCGGTGATGGGCATCACCAACGATAACAACCGGCGCGGCGTCCTCATCAACGGCCTCACACTGGGTGTCGAGTTGAATCGGTAGCTGAACTCGCAAGAGTTCAGACCGCATCGGCGAATGCCGGAATTCTTGCGAATTCCGCTACGCAGAGGTTGAGAAGCTGATTGCCTCGCCCACGGCGGAAAATAGCGCCGCCCGCTCGTTGCCTAACCGCGCCCCGACGATGTTCGGAACATGTTTGCACGGCCGGCTCCTCCCACTTGGTTGGGCATGCAGCGGCCGTGCGGTCATTTATGGATTCCCGCCAGGCGGTCAATGCGCGTTTGCACCTTTTAGGGTGCGGAGTTCGTTGAGTTCGAGCGAAAGCCGATGTCGCAAAGGGCTTTCCGGGCGCAACTCATCGAGCAAGTCCTCCGCCTCAACGAAGACTTCGTCGCCGCACTCGTCACTGGTGAACAGTTTTCGCCAACTCCTGGTAATCTCGTTCTCGGTAAGCAAACGTCACCTCTCTCTATACTACCAGCCTCAAACATTGTTAGAAACTTAACGATCTTTCGGAACCGTTCCGTTTGGTTACGGTTTCGGTCGCACCAAGAAACACAAGAAAATCAACCATCCTCATTGGATCGATGCAGCGCTTCGGCCGCCGTTTAACCGCCGGAGGTTGCTTGGGCAATGTACTCGGGATCGATCTTCTCCAACTCCTCGGCCAGTGCGTCGACTGTATGTCGAATCTGCCGGTCGGTGTGTTGCGAGTTGATGAAGAATCGCAATCGAGCGGCGCTCTCCTCCACCGCCGGGTGCGGGATCGGCTGAACGTTCACGCCCCTGGTCGTCATCGCGTTGGAGAGCCGCAGGCAATCGAGTGAATTGCCGATGATTATCGGCACCACGGGGGAGTCCTTGCTCATACCGGTGTTCAGTCCCCGCTGTTTTGCCAGGCCAAGAAATAATCGCGAATTCTCCTGCAAACGCTCGACTCGCCGGGGCTCGGCCTCCAGCAATCGCAGCGAGGCCAAGGCGGCCGCCGTATTTGGCGGCGACAACCCCACGCTAAAAACAAACCCCGGCGCCGTATATTTCAAATATTCTACTAGTACACCGGATCCGGCAATAAACCCCCCGCAACTGCCGAACGTCTTGCTCAACGTACCCATCCAGATGTCAACGTCAGCCGACTCAACGCCAAAATACTCGCGGATACCGTGTCCCGTCGCCCCCAACGTGCCGATCGAGTGTGCCTCGTCGATCATCAACAGCGTCTTGTGACGCTTCTTGAGTTCGATGAAGCTGGGTAGCTCGGGGATGTCGCCGTCCAGGCCATAGACACCTTCGATGACCAATAGCACGCGACGGTACTTGTGTCGATACAGATCGAGGAGTTCTTCGGCCGCCTCCCAATCGTTATGGGCGAAGGGACGCCGCCGGGCACCCGACAGTATGCACCCTTGGACAATACTATTCTGCGATAGCTCGTCGTGCAAGATCAAATCGCCCGGACCAAGTAAGTGCCCGATAACGGTCTCGTTGGTGGCATGCCCGCCAACCATCACGATGGCGGCCTCCGTACCCATGAATCTGGCGATTTCCCGCTCCAGTTCGCCGTGCAAGTCTTTTTCGCCGGCAAGTAGCCGACTGGCCGAAACACTCGTGCCATATTTGTCGATGGCCTGCTTGGCGGCCTCCACTACGACCGGATCCCCCGACATGCCCAGGTAATTGCCACCGGAGAAGTTGATCAGCTCCCGGCCTTCGATCGTCGTCCGGTCGTTTGAGAGCCCCTGATGTACCTTGAAGAACGGGGTCTGCAATCCGGTTGATGCCAGCGAGTCCAAGTTCTGCTTCAACTGAACGCGCTCGGGAAACTCGTCGATTTGGTAGTACTCGGACGGGATTTTGGCATCGCTGGGTAACTCGGCCTTGGAAGCCGGCGGCGCGGCCTTCTTTTTACGGCCGTTATCGGGAGCTGTCGCGGGTGCGGGGGTAGCAGGAGCCGGCGCGGCGGTCGACTTTGCCGAGGCCGGCGTAGTCTTGGCGGCTCGCTCTGCTTCAGGCGAGTTGCCAACCGCGGTCTCCTTCACGCCGCTGGCCTGCCATTGTCCCACCACGTCCAGCGTGCCGTTCAGATATCCGTTTTGGCAGGCGTGGCGTTGCACTTTGCCGCTGGAAGTTTTCGGAATACTACCCGCCCGGATGAGTACAATCGCATCGACACTCACTTCATGCTCGGCACCCACCGCCCGGCGAATCGCCTCGAAGATCGCATCTAAATTACCCTGCTTGCGGCGTTCAAGTTCCTGGACCAGGCACAAGTGCTCCCCGTCTTCTCCTTCAATACTGAAGGCCGCGCCGCCGTCGCGACGGAGCCGGTGGTGTGCCCGCTGAACGGTCAACTCAATATCTTGAGGATAATAGTTGACGCCGTGCAGGATGATCAGGTCCTTGATCCGACCGGTAACAAACAGTTCGCTATCGTGAAAGAACCCCAGATCACCGGTTCTGAGGAAGGGGCCCTCGCCCGAGCGTTTCAGGCGGGCCTTGAAAATGGCCTCGGTAGCCTCGGGTTTTTCCAGGTAGCCCTGGGCCACGCTGGGGCTGTTGACCCAAATCTCGCCGATCTGACCGTCGCGGCATCTGGTCAATTCCTCCGGATCGACGATCTCGATTCTCTGATCGGGTAGCGCCCCGCCCGACCCGACCAGTTTGCGGGCGTTTGGGGCGTTCGGCTCGACTTCCACCGCCCGACTCTTCGAAAGCGCTTCGACGTCGAACGAACTGATCACGGGCGTTTTTCCCACTTGCCCACCCGAGACGATCAATGTGGCTTCGGCCATGCCATAGCAGGGATAGAAGGCCTCGGGGCGGAACCCGCAGGGCTCGAAAGTCTTGGCGAACCGCTCCAGCGTTTCCGCCCGGATCGGCTCGGCGCCGTTGAAGGCTACCCGCCAACTGCTCAAATCGAGCGTTTCGCGTTGTTCGGGCGTAACCCTGCGGACACACAGGTCATATGCGAAGTTCGGTCCGCCGCTGGTTGTGCAGCGGAACCGGGAGATGGCCGAAAGCCAACGGAAGGGCTTTTGGAGGAAGGCCATGGGCGACATCAGTATGTTGGGTCTACCCAAGTACAGCGGTTGAAGAATGCCGCCGATAAGCCCCATGTCGTGATAACTGGGTAGCCAGAACACACCCGAACTGGATAGCGTATGCTCGAAGGCGTAGGAAATCAGCGCCGAATTGTGCAGCATGTTGGCGTGAGTGACCATCACCCCCTTGGGCGTACCCGTCGAGCCCGAGGTGTATTGCAGGAAGGATATCGTGTCCCCATGCACGTCGGGCCTTTCCCATTGCTGGTCCATGTCCTCCGGACAGTTGCAGGTGGCCAGCCAGGTTAGGTCCTTCAGATGTGGGGTCTCGTCGATCAGCGACTCGACTCGCTTCAAGACAAGGTCGGTTGTCAGAGCCACCTTGGCGTTGGCGTCGTCGGCAACGGCCTGGATTCGGGCCAGCGAGCGGTTGCGTCGCGGCGGGTAGACCGGCACGGCCACCACCCCGGCATAGAGACAACCGAAAAACGCCTCGATAAACTCCAGGCCGGGTGGATACAATAACAGGGCACGCTCGCCAGCCAAATTCAGCGATTCCAGCCAAGCGCCGATTCCACGCGCGCGACGATCCAACTCGCGATAGGTAAGGTCGACCTGCTCTTCCTCACCGTCCACGAGATACGTAAACGCGGCGTCGTCCGGCTGATGACGCACGCGATGACGAATCAAATCGACGAGATTGGACGGACCGAAGAAGGTTCCGGGCAAATGATCCAGAGGCACGACTATTCAAGCTCCCGCTATAAGAAGACTCCCATGCGCTACTATTGACCCTTGCATAGCCAATGATCCAGGGCGAAGCCCGGTTCCCCGGCGGAACCCCCTTGACCGGCGCATTGACTACGTAAAGATCAATAACCTCAAACATCGCTAGAAACTCAACGATCTTTCGGAACCGTTCCGGTAGGTTGCGGTGTCGGTCGCACTAAGATCGCTTCGGTCGATCCTTGCCCTTTAGGGCAGCACTTTCCAAGGCCCCCGCAGGGGTTCGCTGCACTACATAACTAATCCATCCTACCGGATTGTGATAGTGAACGCAACCAATACCCCGCCTCCGGGTCATGTGCTTGACCCGGCCGGATTAACCCAATACCATAAAGGCGTCGTCGGTATGGTCTGTTGGCTTGCCTGGCGGCAAAACATGCCGCCTGCAACTTCGCCGGAAGGAGGCTTGGGCTCGTGATCCACGTTACCTGCGAGAGCTGTGGCAGTAAGCTCAACGCCAAGGACGAGTTGGCAGGGCAAACCAGGAAGTGCCCCAAATGTGGCACGCCGATCCTCATCTCCCCGCCCGATGCCGAGCCGCTGGAAAATACGGGGCCGCCGGTGGATACCGAGCCGCTCGCCACGGTTGCCGAGGCCACCGTCGTCAAGGCAACCGATGATTTGGAGGGCGACCCGCACGTCCAGATCAGCGACGGCAAAAGCTTCGCCTCCGAGCACGAACTGCCGGAACGGCTCGATCGACTCAATCGATACATGATTTGCGATAAATCGCGCCTCGTGGCCGCTTGGGAGAACAACGGCAACGGCTGGATGCTGAAAACCAATTTCGGCTTCATAAGCGCCATACGCAATCACGAGCAACTTCCCTCGCAGGGCGATTTCAAACTCGTCGAGTTGCGAATGAAAATGACCGACGGCGGACTCCGCCTGATCGGGCTGCGCGTCTATCAACTCGCCAAACGCTGGGCCCTGACAAAACTCGAACGGGGTGACGACGAAATTGTCGCCGCCGTCAGTAAGCTCGGCTTCCTTAACAGAGATCAGAAGAGCATCATCCGAAAAGCGATCCGGGACCTCTTTATGCGCCACGTCTGGGAACACTCCGACAACGTGCTCGACTACCTCGGCAGCAGCGACTATCACTCCGCCGGCGTAGGATAGGAACCGGCCGGGAATTGGACCGGCAAGACGCGTGTTAGCCCCGTCGCCCGCGACGGGAAGAACAGCGAGTAATCGCTTCCATACCGGTCGCAGGCGACCGGGCTAACCCGCAAGAAAAAGAAAAGGGCGGGACCCGAATTAGTTGAGTCCCGCCCATATGGCTTGCTAGAAGTTGTACTCCACGCCGACGAAGGCACCGTGGAGAATCAGGTCTCCGTTGGTGTCGATGTCGGCGATCTCGGGCGTGTCGACGATGTAGTGGGGAATCTGGTGGTCGGCAAGGCCCATGTTGGTGATTGCCAACACGCGATAGCCAACGCTCGCGCTCCAGCACGGCAGAAACTGCCACTGCACGCCCAAATCCAGTTGAGTAAGAAACGAGACGCAATTAGTGAGCGAATTGACGGGGTAGCTGGCAATGCCCACCATGCCGCTGGCCGCAGTGGGGTCGGCCGCCAATCCATCACCCCGGTACGCCCGGAAGACGTTGTGAATCTGGTTGTTGTAGATGCCGATCCGGGGTGCCGCGTAGAGTCGAACGTTGTCGCGAACCCGCCAACCGGCGTCGGCTCCGCACTGTAGGCCGATCAGGTTGTTTTCTATCTGGTCGCTCAGGTAGGCTTCGTCCACCCCGCCATTTTGGCCCCAGGTCGCGGCGCCTTGTTGCAGCGCGCCGAAGGTTACTTTATCCTCGAAGCGGAAGTAGCGAACTCCGGCCAACCACTGCACGTTGAACCGGCAGGACGGATCGCCAATAAGACTGTCGCGGATGAAGTTGATTTCGAGGTTGTGTACTTCGTCACGACGCCAGAGCCGGTGTTCTTCGGAGTTGTCGAAGAAAGCAACTCCGTTTTCCCCGGCAAACTCGATCCCCGAAACATCCAGCGGCGTGCTAACGCCGTTGGCGCCGGGTGGCAGCGTGCTGACGAATCCGGTGAAGGGCTCTAAAGTCCAATAGGTGGCCTCAACGCCCCACTGGCCGCAGGAGAACTTCCGGCCGAAGCGAACCTCGAAACCACCCCGCCAAGTTAGGTTGATATCGTTGGTGTTCGTCATCTGAGCGGGTGGGTTGTCCGGATCGTAGCTGGTCCACACCTTGTTGGCGTTGTTGCGCATCATTGCCAGGCCTTTTAGCGATGCGTACCACGGACGATACGCGGGTGTGCATGGCAGGGCGTCCGCCTCGCACGGTTGGCTAATCGCCTCCTCGAACACGCCCCGGCCGCCCTGGGGCATACAGCCGCCCTGGGGCGCACAGCCGGCCTGGGGCGCACAGCCGCCCTGGGGCATCATGGTGGGGCCATTCTGCGTTGGAATCGGCTCGATGCGTGTCGGCGCCTCGGGTGCCTGGTTCACAACGGCCGGTCCGCGGCCGGCCGCGTTCGGCGGGAGGGGAACGTTTCTTGCGGGGGCCCTAGGCGCGGCGGCAGGCGCAACACCCGCGGTTTGCATCATCGGATACGAATAGCCCCGTGCCGCCGGTTGATACCCGGCCGTGGCCTGACTGGGGTTATAGGCCGTGGGGTTATATGCCGGGGGGTTATTAGCCGGGGCCGGGGCCATTGGCGCTTGATACACCGGTGGCGTCGGCTGGACACTGTTTGCATATCCCGGCTGAGGCACCATCCGCGGTGCCATTTGCGGCACGGTTTGGTGGGCCGTTCGTGGGAACTGCAACACCTCGGGTGAACCGTAGAGGCCGAGTTGCCCCCAGGCGGTGCCGCTTGCCAATAACAGAACGACCGAAAAAGTCAAAAAATGGATATGTCGCATGACCGTAGACTCCTTTCATTTGCCTCACTTCCATACAGTATCTCAATCGTCCGCCGTGGCGACAGTTTTCGCTCATTCTCACCCTGATGGCCGGTTTTGGTTGAACCGTACCGTGGCAATCGGTGCTACCGGCGCGACTATCAAAAGACCGTACCAGACCGAAATGGGACGTTTCGGCAAAACCGAAACAGACCTTCCTTATGATCCGGACAATCGCTACAGGGTGAAGCGTCTCTGCGGGAAAACGGTCCGGCGCCGATTGGCGGCAGGTTAACGGTCAGGAAAGAAACACCCCCCCCCACAGTCGCCGGCAGCCGGCTTCAACGAGCAGCCGAGAGGACCTCGTTGGCCAGGTTCCGGTAGTCCTCGGCTCCGTTGGAAGTCGCGGCGTACTGGAAGATCGACTGCCCGAAACTGGGTGCCTCGGCCAGGCGGATGTTGCGGCGGATGCGGGTTTGGAAAAGCCGGGCGTCGGACCAGGGCGTTTGCTGCTTTCGCGCGTTGCTGAAGAATTCGTCCACGTCGTGGCTGACTTCGGCGGCCAGCCGGGTGGTGGAGTCGTACATGCAAAGCACAATCCCGCTGAGCTTCAGGCGGTTGTTGATTCGCTCGGCGATCAGGTCGATCGTCTCCAGCAACCGGCTCAGTCCGTGCAGTGCCAGGAAATGCGGTTGCAGGGGGATGAAGACCTCGTCGACCGCGGCCAGCGCGTTGAGCGTGAGGATTCCCAGCGAAGGCGGGCAATCGATAATCAGGTAGTCGAAGGGGAGCGGTTCCGCCGCCAGTTTGTTTCGCAGGATCGACTCCCGGCCGACCTCTCCGGCAAGTTCAATCTCCGCGGCGACCAACTCGAGTTGCGAGCCGATCACCCAAAGATTCTCGTCAATCTGACGACGCGCCTCGGCCATGCTCGCGTCGCCGGTCAGCACGTCGTAAATCGACGGCGTCTCCGGCCGCGGTTCGAGACCCAGGTGCAACGTGGCGTGAGCTTGCGGATCGAGGTCCAGAATGCAGACCCGGCGACCGGCGCCGGCCAGCGCGGCGCCCAGGTTGACGGTCGTGGTCGTTTTTCCCACGCCTCCCTTCTGATTCATCACGGCGATGGAGCGCATGGAATTCTTCGACGATGCTTGGGGTCCGCTAGTAACGATGTACCAAGATTATACGAAGGCCGGCCGGCCGAGCAAAGCGGTCCGTTGGGCGAGGGGGTGTGGGCAACCACCCACCGACGTTCGTTTTCCGATTGGCTTTCCCGCCCGTTTCGGATAGATTTGCCCCTATTGATACTCTCGCCAGAACCAGCAATCCACGGTCCGCCATGCTAACGCGTCCGGAAATTAACTTCAAACGCACGCCGGTCACGCTGATCGTGGCGGCCGTTGCGGTAGCTCTGGAAGTCGTCTCGACCATCGACGAAGGGCAGCGGCTCCATTACTACAATGAGTGGCTGGGGTTGCTCCCGCACATCTGGATGGGCGAGCCATGGCGACCGTTCACCAGCGCGCTCATGCACGGCACCCTGATCCACGCCGCTTTCAACATCTACTGGCTGATGATCTTCGGTCCCGCGCTGGAGAACCGCTTCGGATCGTATCGCACGTTGGCACTGATCGTGCTGCTGGGGTACACCTCGATGCTGCCGGAGTATATCATCGGCAGCTACAACCGGGCCGAGCCGATCATGATCGTCGGCCTGTCGGGTGTAATTTATGGGCTGTTCGGGATGCTGTTCGTCGGTCGCCGCCGGCATCAGGAACTGGCGGCGGTTTGCGACCAACAGACCGTTAACATCCTGATCGGTTGGTTCTTCGTTTGCATCGTGCTGACCTATTCGAACGTCATGTTGGTGGCCAACATTGCGCACGGGGCGGGATTCATCTTCGGCGTTCTCTACGGATTGGTGGCTTTCGACGTGAAGCAGCGGATCCGCTGGACCACGCTGGCCACGGTTGCCACGCTGGCCGTACTGGCGACGCTCATCGCCTGCCCCGGCCACGCCGGCTACGAAAACGCCCGGCAAGTCAGAAGATCCCGAGAGATGAAGCGGCTGATCAAAGAAGTGCTATCGCCGCCGACCGAGAACAAGCAAGACGACGGGCGGTAAGGCGCCCGGAGTGGGGACAACTGTAGTGTCGCCTTTCGCTCCGCGAAAGAACGCAGCTTTCGCGGAGCGAAAGGCGACAGCACGCCCGCTTAGTTCTTGTCCAGCAATTGTTGGACCAGATTGGCCAGCAGGGCCGGGTTGTCGCTTGCGACGAGTTTATCGATCTGCTTGGCGGGCACCTTGAGCTTCTCCAGCGCGCCGACCACCCTCTGCCACAGCTTGGCTCGCGACTTGCCCTCGGCCAGGTACAGGTCGGTGACCAACTCACCCAGCCGCTGCACCATGATGGCGTCTTGGTTCTCGTAGTAGTTCTTAATTACACGCTGTTGATATGAGGATCGCTTGGCCATGTTCTCTGGTGGGGTTTCTCGTGGAGTTGCGTTACTTGCTCAATATGCCGTTTAGCCCCGGCGGCCACGCCGGGCAATCTGTATGAGATCAATAGTATACGGATTTTCCCCGCCCGCGTAAGGGCGAATTGCACTTGGAAATATGGGGCGTTCGCCCTACGATTGCCCAAATGACGGGCAAGAAACGACGCACGAGCCATCCGCTGATTTCCGGCGCCCGGGTAACCAGCCTGGGCACCCTGGCCAGCCGCATACTGGGGATGGTGCGCGACATGGCCACGGCTTCGCTGCTGGGGATGTCGGGCGGCGGGGTAATGGACGCCTTCGCAATCGCCTTCCGCATACCCAATCTCTTCCGACGCCTGTTTGGCGAAGGCGCACTGGCGGCCAGTTACCTGCCGGTGTTCGCCGAACGGCTCGAAAAAGATCGCCAATCGGCCTGGCAACTGGCCAGCGTAATGCTGAGTTGGGCGAGCGTCGTGCTGGTCCTGATCGTGCTGCTGGCCGAGGCGGCCTGCGGGCTGATCTGGCTGGTTTGGGGCGACCTGCCCGGCCTCGGGCTGTTACTTGGGCTGGCGGCCGTGATGATGCCCTACCTGCTGTTCATCTGCCTGACTGCCCAGGTGGCCGCAACGCTGCATGCCCTTTCGCGCTTCGCCGCGCCCGCCCTGGCTCCCACCCTCTTGAACATCTGCTGGCTGGCGGCCGTTTGGCTGGTCGCGCCCCACTTCGCGCCCGACAAACACGCGCAGGCCTATGTGCTGGCGGTCTCGGTACTGGTGGCCGGCGTGCTGCAACTGGCCGTGCAACTGCCCGTGCTCCGCGCGGCGGGGTTCCGCTTCGATTACAACTGGGCGGCCAGCCGCGACGCCGTGATGCGTGTCGTCGGCGGCATGGGGCCGATGCTCCTGGGGCTGGCCGTTACGCAAGTCAATACGCTGACCGATAGCCTGATAGCCTGGGGACTCTCGGCCGCGCCGGACACCCCGCGGCAAATCGGCTGGCTGGGTGACGCCGTCAGCTATCCCATGGAGCAAGGGGCCGCCGCCGCTATCTACTTCGGCGAGCGGCTGTACCAGTTTCCCGTCGGTATACTCGGGCTGGCCGTGGCCACCGCTATCTTCCCACTGCTAAGCCGTCACGCGGCGCGCGGAGAACACGAGCGATTGGGCGCCGATCTTACCCTCGGGCTGCGCCTGGTGATTCTGCTGGGCGTGCCGGCCGGCGTCGGCCTGATGATACTCGCGCATCCGCTTGCCCAACTGCTCTTCGAACGAGGACAATTCACCTCGGCCGACACCTTGCGGACCGCGCGGATGATCGCTTGCTACGCGGGCGGTGTTTGGGCATACTGCGCGCTGCCGGTCGTAATTCGCGGGTATTACGCCTTGGGAGATCGAACCACGCCGATGCGGATCGGCATGTGGATCATCGGCCTGAACCTGGCGCTGAACCTGGTTTTGATCTGGCCGCTGGCAGAGGCCGGGCTGGCGGTGGCAACCGCCGTGGCGGCCGGCATTCAGGTCCTCGTGTTGACGGCCGTCTTCTCCCGCCGAAAGAGTCGGCTCGGCTGGCGACCTCTGACTGGCACGACCGCTCGAACCGTCGTCGCCACGCTGCTGATGGCCGTCGCCTGCCACGCGACGCTCGGGCTGCTCGCGCCGACCGACGCGCTCGGCGGCCAACTCGCCCGCGTGCTGGTGCCCCTTATTGTCGGTTTAGTCGCATATTTTTCCGTATACAGGTTGCTTGGTGGCCGGGAATTTGCCATGCTGGCGGGAACGACTCCCAAGGAAGATTAGCCCCATGAAACAGATCATCGCGATCGTCAAGCCGTATCTGGTCGAGAGGGTGCTCGATACGCTCCGCGACTCGCCGCTGGAGCAGTGCGACATCCGCGCGGTGAAGGGCTACGGACGGCAGAAAAGCTATCTGGACGAATACCACGGAAGCGAATACTCGCTAGCCTTCATACCTAAAGTGGAGATAACACTCTGGGTGGACGACCAACACGCGGACGACATGGTTCGGTCGGTAGTCGAAGTCGCCCGAACCGGCCGCCAGGGAGATGGAAAGGTCTTCGTCCTGCCGGCCGTGGCGGATTGACGATCTGCGGGGTGCCCTTGGCGTTTCGCCAGTGTTCTTATCCCCAACGGCCCTGAAGGGGTCGAACATACCAGCCCCGGGCAACGCCCGGGGTGGACGTTCCAATGGCAACCGGCACCCTGCAAGGGTGCGACATATTCGGAGGGGTCAGGTCCAAAGATACCGCTCGTCATATTCAACGTCGTATTTGTCGAGCAGCTTCCTGAATTCCTCCTTGAATGATCGCTTTCGATGGTGTTCTTGCTGGCCGTCAATATATCGGATTAGCGAATCCAGTTGCGATTGTCCCAGCGAGAACGCACCATACCCCGCCTGCCAGGTGAATCCTCGGCAGCTTGGGGCTTGATCCTTCATCCAAACCGACGACTCCGTCTTGATCTCTTGCAGTAGCTCGCTGATCGACAGAGTCCTCGGCAGCGTACACGCGATATGTACGTGATCGACCGTGCCACCCACGCGATACGCCACGCTGCCCTTCCCTCGACACGCGCCGGCCAGATAGGCATGCAACCCGGCCCGCAGACTCTCGTCTATCCACCGCTCTCGATTCTTGGTACTGAACACCACATGCAAAAGAACCTTTGACAATGATTGTGCCATCGACCATACCCCCTTGTCTCGCCCCTTCAGGGCTTCAATTGTGTTTGTCGTACCGGCTACCCGGGGCTGCGCCCACGGGCTGGTATGTCCCGCCCCTGCGGGGCATTTTGACTTCGCCGGATCATCATACTCATTGCCGGAAGGAGGTGCAACCGCCAGCACTACTACTCCAAAGGATTGCCAGGCGCTTGACAAAGTCCAGCGACGGACGGTCGCGGATTTGCAACTACCGGCCCTCGAGCAGCCGATCGAATCGTTTGCGAATCTCGGCGGTGCATTTGTCGAATCGGGACGGGAGCGATTCGCTGTCGGCGTAATGCAGCAGGTGCGCCAGCTTGGCCAACTCGGTCGGTTCGTCGGGCAAGTTGTCGTTGGGCGTTATGCTGATTAACCCCAAGGCGCCCCTGAGACGACGCAGGAAACGGAATCCTTCGGTGAAGAACTCCCAGTCGGCTTGGCTGAGATGGCCGGCCCGATGCAGTGCTTCCAGGGCGGCCAGAGTGTTTGCTAGGCGGAGGTCCGGGTTGTCGCGGCCGTGCTTCAGTTGCAGCATCTGGACGAGGAATTCGATGTCGACCATGCTACCCGGCCCGCGCTTCATGTCGCGCGTGCCGCACTGTTCCTCGATGCGACGGCGCATTTGGCGAATCTCTTCCGCGTTCTCGGCTTCCCAGTCATGTTCAAAAGCCGCCCGGTGAACCGCCGCCATGGCCGCCTCCGCCGCCCGCGCCGAACCGTAAACCACCCTGGCCTTGCACAACGCCTGACGTTCCCAAAGCTGGCCGTCGCCTTCGGCGAAGTATTTGGCGAACTGGCCGAACGAAGTGGCCAGCGTGCCGCTTCTTCCGGTCGGTCGCAGTCGGGCGTCGACTTTGTAGAGTCGTCCGTAAGCGTTCACGCGGCTGGCGGTTTTGATGATCCGTTGCCCTAACTCGCTGAAGAAATGCTGGTTGGTTGTCGTTTCGCGATCGGCGTGGTGTTCGGGCCGCACGGTCTGTCCGTCGGCTTCGTAGAGGAAGACGATATCCAGGTCGCTGTGGTAATTCATCTCCTGCCCGCCAAGTTTTCCCATCGCCAGGATAACGATCTCGCATGGCTTCCCCAATCTATCATGCTCGCCGCCCGGCACGCCCAGCTTCGCGGTGAGTTCCATGTACTGGCGGTCGGCGATTTGGACGAGGCAGGCCTCGGCGATGTCGGAGAGCGAATGGGATATTTCCCGGATGTCGCTGCGGCCCAATATGTCGCGGACACCGACGCGAAGCTGTTGGTCGTTCTTGAAGCTGAGCAGGATTGGGTCCAAGTCCTCGGCCGCCCGGCACAGCTCGGCCAGCCAGCGCCCTAGCGACTCGGCACTAGGCAGCTTGTCGAGCACGAGGCTGTCCATCAACCCGTCGCACATGCCCGGGTTGCTGGTAAGAATTTCCGAGAGGTACGGGCTGTAGGCGCATAGTTCGACGTACAACCGCAGCGAGGGGGCGTTGAAGCTGAAGAGTTCCCAGAGCACGCCCTTGCCGCCCAACGAGTCGCTCACTTTGCCGAGGTTTACCAGCGTCGAGTCGGGGTCGGGAGTCGCGGCGATGGCCTGCAATAACTCGGGCGCGATTGCCGCCAGGAAGTGCCGGCAGCGCCGCGTCGACAAGAAGCGGATGTTCTCCTCGGCCAGCGCCATCAGGTTGCGATAGGCGATCTTGACGTCACGGAAGGGGTATTTGCCCAGCACTTCGGCGATACGGCTCTCGGGCGGGTCGGGGTCGAGCACCAGATCGGCCTCGGCTTCCGTATTCGTGTCGTCGCCAAAGGCTTCGTGCAACAGATGGTCGAGAATCTTGCGGTTCAGCCGGGTGCGGTCGCGATAGTCCGATTCAAACGCATCGAGCGCCCGCCGCTTGCGGGTGTCGGCGTAACCCATTCTAAGCGCCAGCTTGCGCAATTCGTCGGAATCGCCGGGCAGGAGATGCGTTTGCAGGTCGAACATGATCTGCAAACGGTGCTCGATCTTGCGAAGGAAGCTGTAGTTGTCCTCCAAGAGCGACCGCTCCAGGTTGCTCAGGCAGCCCACGTTCCCCAACTGAGCGATGGCTTCCAGCGTGTTGCCGGTTCGTAGCTCCGGCAGGTCGCCACCGTTGAGGAGTTGAAGGAACTGGATGACGAACTCGATATCGCGAATCCCGCCGTGCCCCGTCTTGACGTCGCGATTGTCGGCGCCTTCGTCGCGACTACGTTTTTCGATGCGGCGTTTAAGTGCCTTGATTCCGCTGATGTCGGCGCGGCTGAGGTAGCGGCGGTAGACCCAGGGCCGTAGCCGTTCGAGAAACTTCATACCCAGCGGCAAGTCGCCCGCCACGGCCCGAGCCTTGATGTATGCCTGGCGCTCCCAGGTTCGGCCGCGAATGTCGTAGTAGGCCGAAGCGTTTTCGACGCTGACAACCATCGGGCCGCGCCGGCCATCGGGACGCAATCGCAAGTCGACGCGATAGGCGGCGCCCAATTCGGTCGTTTCGGTGAGCAGCCGGACGAACTCGCGCGCGAGCTGGCTAAAGAACTCGGCGTTGGTGAGCTGCCGCCGGCCGTCGGTATGGCCGTCGGAACTGTACAGTAATATCAGGTCAATATCGCTGGAGTAGTTCAGTTCGACGCCGCCGAGCTTCCCCAACGCCAACACAACCAACGTGGCCGGCTTCGCTTCGGGGCCGATCGGCGTGCCGTATTGCTTGGTCATCTTTCGCCAGGCCGACCGAAGCGCCGCTTCCATAACGGCGTCGGCCAGATGCGATATCTGCGAAGTCACCGTCCGCAAGGGCTGTTCTCGGACAATGTCGCCGTAGGCAATCCGTAACGTCTGACGATCCTTGAAACGCCGCAAGGCCCGAATAACGTCCTCGTCGTGGTCCAAGCCGTCGATTTCGGCCAGCAACTCGTCGACCAGCGCCTGGCGGGTAAGCGGATATCCCTCGGTTAGCCGAAGCAGGTCGAAGCTTTCCGGGTCGGTGGTCAGCCGGTCGCTGAGGTGCTGGCTGTTGGAGAATATCTGGATCAGCGTTGGCAGCGAATCGTCGGTCCGATGGAAGAGCGTTCCCACGGAAAGCGGGCTGCGGGCGGCGCCGATGAAGCGTTCCAGATTGCTCAGCGCCATGTCGGGGTCGGGGCAGAGAGCCAGATGCTCGGAGAGTTGATCGCAGATGACGGCCAGCAGATCGAGCGTCAAACCGGAGGTCGCCATCCGCAGCAGGTCGCCATGCGCCCGCCCCACGTCGACAACCCCCCAGCCCCGCAGCCACTCGGCCGCCGCCGCCGGATCGTCGAGATATTGTCTGAGTTGGGTGATTTCCATGAAAGCGATCGCGGTCGTCCGATGAATCGTAGCGAGTCGAGAACTTGAATGAAGGCCCGCATTATCCGGTAAGTGCCGAATAAAATCTAGTCTATCCAGATCACTTGACACCGGCCCGAATTCCCGTAGGCTGGGGGTGGTTCTTGCTCTGACGCTTTCACGCAAACGCCCGCTACACAATGGGACCCTCGCCATGCCCAAACCTTCGCCCATCAATCCCGATAGCCCGCCGATTGTGAGGCTGGTTGAAACGTTGATTCATGACGCGGCGGCTCGCCGGGCGTTCGAGGCGGTTATCGACCTGCGCGACGGCAAGGTGCGGGTTCGCTTGCGCATCGAGCGCGAGTTGCACGATCGTGACGCGCCGCCGCCCGCCCTGCTGGAACCCGTCCTGGCACGGATCAAGAAGCTGGCCGCCGCCAAACCGACCGAGCAGCGCGAACTGGAAGGCCGGTTCACCATCTCCACCAAGCAATGCGAAGGCCCGGTGGTCGTCTCGGTGCTATTGCGCGAGAATTACGCCCGCCTGCGGTTCCAATACGAGACATAAAGCCGCGACCGTTGGTCGCGCCCCCGGGGCTACGAAAGGGGACAGGTCCATGTTTTCGGCCAACGGCTCGCGAAAAAGACGTCTTCTGGCCGAAAAATGGACCAGTCCCCAATTGGTCGTGCGAAATAGCGCGACCAACGGTCGCGGCTTTATAACTGTTTGCCAAACAGCGTGAACTGGCTGACCTTCTCGATTTCGACGGGGATAATCTGGCCGCTCAGGTGGCGGTCGCCGTCGAAGACCACGATCCGATCGCGGGAGGTCCGGCCGACGAGTTGCACGACGGGGCCCGACTCGGCATGTTTCCGGCTCGTCTTGCTGGGGCCCTCGACCAGAATCTCCAGCGTGCGGCCGACCAGCGGCTGGTTGTCTTCCAGGCTGATCGCGTTCTGGATCGCCAGCAGTTCGTTGTTGCGCCGTTGCTTGACGTCGTAGGGAACATCGTCGACGTATTTCTCCGCGCTTGCAGTGCCGGGCCGAGTGCTGTACTTGAAAATGAAGCTGTTCTTAAAACGCGCCTCGCTGACCAGATCGATCGTCTGCTGGAAGTCCTCTTCGGTTTCGCCACAGAAGCCGACGATGAAATCGCTGGTAATCGCCGCGTCGGGTATCGCCTGACGGATCCGCTCGAGCATCTCGCGGTAGGCGCCGGCCGAATAGGCCCGTTTCATCCGCTTCAGTATTCGATCCGAGCCGCTTTGGGCCGGTACGTGCAGG
>CAZDHN010000021.1:0-20831 GCA_964505115.1 uncultured Planctomycetaceae bacterium | reverse complement strand
CATCCCCATCATGGCCACCAGCAGCAGTTCGTATCGCCAGCGGGTGAACCAGCCCGTGTGTTGCCGAGACAATTGGTCCAGGACCGATTCCAACTCGGTCGACGCACCGGTGACGAACGTCTCGGCCGCCTCGGCAGCTTCCGCCCGGACGGTTTCGCTGCGGACCGACTCGCGCGGCAGGCCGGCCTCGGCGGCGTAGCCGTCGAGAACCAGAGCGGCGGTCTGTAATTCGGTTTGGTCCCAGCAATTGGCTACGGCTCTGGCCGGGCCGGCCTCGGCCTTGCGGGTAGTTTTCCGCTTTTGCCAGGTTTGCGCGCCCGCGACGGCACCCCAAAGGGCCACTTGGGCCGGCGTTCGCGCCCGCCACAGCAGCGTGCCGCTGAGCAGGCCACCCAGCCCCTGGTAGACGCGCAGCACGAGCGAGAACGGGCTGAGCCCCCATCGCGACGAGGTCTTGCCCAGCAGCCGGTTCTCCCATTGACGCCGATTGGCCAACAGTTCCTCGCGCATCTGGGCGGCCAGTTGGGCGGCCAGCTTGGCCCGCTGCTGCTGGATAGCCTGCTTCAATTGGTCAATTTGGCTCGAATAGGCCTCCAGACGCCGCTGGCACGAGTCCAGCGTCTCGGCCACCAGATCGAGGAAGTTGGCCCGACGAATGCGTACTGTCGCCGCGCCGGCCAGTTGTCGGGTGAGCAGGTCGACCAACCCGGCAAATTCACCCCGAGGCTCGATTCCCGCCTCGGAGTCGGTCAGAGCAGCCACGGAATCGACCAGAAAGACGTGGCCCGGCTCGTGCTGCTGCTGGAGCATCTGGCGCCAGTCGTCGCGGATATCGGGTTCCGTATCGGCGTGGGTCTGGACGAAGACCAAGCGGGCCCCGCTCGCCGCGGCGGCCAGTTCGTCGGCGACTCGGGCGCTGCGGTACTTCTGCTGCGTGGTAACCACCAGCAGGACGTCGCAATGGGGTAGAAGCTGGCGAAGCCGGGCAAGGTTGGTAGCCGGGGCATCGGGCTGCTCGGTCGTGTCCGGATCGGGGCAATCGACCAGCACCAGATTGGTCAAGGCCGGCAGATCACGTGAAACCAGCTCGACGCTCTGGGGCTCGATCCCCAGCATTTCGGGTGTCAGGCCCGGTCGGGCGATAAGCGTGGGTCGGACGGTGGTCGGTCGCTGGCGACCGGTTCGCACGACCGGAGCACCAGCCAACGCGTTCACCAGGGCGCTTTTCCCCGTGCCCGTGCCGCCCAAGGTAGCCACAATCAGGGGCGCTTCCAGACGCACGCGAAGCGAGCCGATCCGCTCGATTAGCCGGCGAACCAGCGCGGCGGCCGGTCGGGCGGGCTCCCAGCGGGGCGAATCATCGGCCCAGCCGTTGAGCCGCTCGACCAACGAGTCGATTTCCGCCAGCAGTTCCAGGTGTTCCAGTCGTGAACGGATCATACCCCAAGCATACCAGACGGAAAGCGACCGGCGGAACCCATGGGCAGTATCCCGGCGGCAGCTTAGCCGATTCCCCCCGCCGGATCGAAAAAATCCTCATAAACGCCCTCGACGAGCTATTCGCGGGCGGAACGATTCGCTATGCTACAGCGGTTGAGTTGCGAAGCCAACTCATGAACCGAGCCGGCGAGTCGAGACCGTACGAAGCGAACCGGCTGTAGGCAATTTACCCGTAGCTGGATTCGCAAGAATTCAGCCGTGATGCGAAGAACCGAATTCTTGCGAATCCGGCTACGAAATCGGCTGGTAAGCCATTTCCCGCCGGTCACCAAAGGAGAACGCCATGTTTCACGGATTACCCGTCCTTCTGGCACAAATACCCGACGCATTCCCCTGGATGATAGTCGTCGGCGTCGTGCTCGTGCTCTTCGCGGCGGTGGTGGCCGTTGTTGCCATGGTTTATGGGAACATTTGGTTCCGGGCGTACATGTCGAACGCCAACGTGAGCATGTACAGCCTGATTGGGATGAGCTTTCGGCAGGTGAGCGCCAGCACGATCGTGCAAGGCAAGGTCATGGCCGTGCAGGCGGGTATCGGCTCCGAGCGGGAGACGGGCATCAGCACGCGACGCCTGGAGGCACACTACCTGGCCGGCGGAAACGTACCGAACGTAATCCGTGCGATTATTGCCGCCCACCGGGCCGACATTGATCTGGACTTCGACAAGGCGGCCGCAATCGATCTGGCCGGCCGCGACGTGCTCGAAGCGGTCCAAACCAGCGTTTATCCCAAGGTGATCGATTGCCCCGACCCCAAGAGATCGCACAGAACCACCCTAAGCGCCATCGCCAAGAACGGTGTTGAACTGAAGGTCCGTGCCCGAGTTACCGTACGAACCAACATCGAAACGCTCATCGGCGGTGCGACCGAGGAAACGATCATCGCCCGGGTTGGCGAAGGAATCATCACCTCGATCGGCTCGTCTGAAACGCATTTGCGGGTGATGGAGAATCCTGACTTGGTCTCCCGCGCCGTGCTGGAGCGTGGTTTGGACGCTCAAACAGCCTTCGAGATCGTCTCGATCGACATTGCCGACATCGACGTGGGCGAGAACATCGGTGCCCGCTTGCAGTCCGATCAGGCCCAGGCCGACACTCGGGTAGCCCAGGCAAAGGCCGAAGAACGCCGCGCGCTGGCCAAAGCTCGCGAGCAGGAGATGCAGGCCGAGGTCGCCCGAAACCGAGCGAACGTCGTGCTGGCCGAAGCCGAGGTCCCCCTGGCCATGGCGGCCGCCTTCCGGGAAGGCAATCTGCACGGCAGCATGGCCGACGACCGACCGACCGGCAAGCAATAGACAATCGCCCGGGAAATGGATGCCCGACCGGTATCCGTCGACACCACGATCTTAACGGCGGGCAAGCCCGCCCGTTAAATGGCGAAGCAGCGCGTCTTTATTCGGCGAAGGGATCGTCGGGATCGACTTTCTTCTCGGCTACCGGTTTCTCGGCGGCGGCCGGTTTTTCCTCGGCGGGCGGTTTCTCTTCAGCGGCTGCCGGCTTCGTGGCGGGTTTCTCTTCCTCGGCGAACGGATCGTCGGTGTCGGCTGCCGCCGGCTTCTTCTCGGCCGGTGCGGCAGGCTGCATCTCGTCGGCCGGTTCTTCCTCAGCGGCCGGCTTCTCTTCCGCTACGGGCTTCTCTTCAGCGGCTGGCTTGTCGTCAGCGGTCGGTTTCTTTGCAGGCTCCTCGGCGAACGGATCGTCGGTGTCGACCGCGGCCGGCTTCTCCTCGGCTGGCGCGGCGGGCTGCATGGCGTCGGCCGGCTTCTCTTCGGCAACCGGTTCTTCTTCGGCTGCCGGTTTTTCTTCGGCTGCCGGCTTCTTTTCCGCTCCCTCGGCAAACGGATCATCGTCGGCTGGCGCGGCCGGCTGCGCGGGAGCGGCCGGCTTCTCTTCGGCGGCCGGGTCCGCATCGGCTGGTGCGGCGGGCTCCATAACGTCGGCCGGTTTCTCCTCGCCTTCCCCTCCTCCGATCGCTCGACCCATGGCCTTACCCATCGCGCCTAGCACGCTGGGCTTCTTCTCGCCGGCCGGCGCGGCTGCGTCCGGCGCGGCTGCGTCCGGCTTGGGTTCGGCAGCCGGTTTCGCCGGCTCGGTGGAGAACGGGTCGGCGGCCGGCGCGGTCATTGTCTCGGCCGGTGCTTCGTCGGGCTTGGCGGGCACGGGGTCATCGGAAGGCGCTTCCGCCGGTCCGGTTCCGAAGGCGTCGACCACCGGCTCGCCCGGCCGAGCGGCTGGAATGGGAGCAGCAGTGTCGGCCTGTTGTTGGAGGACACGACCCTCCTCGCCACGGATGGCATCATAACGCGCTCTGCGAAGTGTCTCGGCCCGTTCCAAGGCAATCATCCGAGCCTGGGCTCGATGTGTTTCCAAAGCAAGCCGCGTACCGCCCTGTACGCGCTGCAACGCCCGGCCAACGTTGTAGAACTTGTTCACGTCGGCCGCTTCCAGCTCGGCTCCCTTCTTGAAATCCACTTCGGCCTGTTCCGGCCGACCGAGCTTTATGTAAGTCAGTCCGCGGAAGTAATGACACCGCGGATCCTTGCTGCCCGTGTCGATAGCCTGGCTGAAATGCTTATGGGCTTCGGTAAACTCGTCCGAGAAAAACGCATGCACGCCGGTTCCGTAAATCTGCGCCAAGATGAAGTCTTGGGCTCGCAAGGAAACGGCGGATAGGAGGACAATCCCTCCGGCCAACAGGGCGACTTTTCGATACATGGTCGTGAACTCCGGGGGAGAAAAATGTTCCTCTATACGCTTGCGGCCCGCTCGGGTCGCTGAACTTCCACAATCAAACGTCGTTATGAATCTGACGATCTTCCTTTCGGAATCGTTCCGCCACGCCACGGCTTCGGCGGCACGAAGAAATCGATACTATCGATATTAACTCGACTTAGCGGCGATTTCAAGCTCGGACCCCATATTGCATGGTCTGAATTGTCGCAGCATGGCCGGCACCGGCGTCGGGCCGGAATCCAGCACACACAATGGGGGGTGGCACTGGGCGTGCCACTGCTTGCCCGGGAAAATCGAGCCATTTGAGTTGGGCAGGCACTGCTTGCGGGCTTTCCGCACTTTCCCGCGTTTCTCACCAGCCATCTACCGCGAGGCCGGAAGTCGGGCGGTAGTATTCGGTCGTGCCAAGAAGATTGCGCGGTGTCAGCGACAATCAGTCTTATGCGGCGTCGTGGCGGGAACGGATGACCAGGCAACCGGGCTTGCAGTCCACCCCCGCGCCCAACATCGCCGCAAGTACTTGATAACAGATACGTTACGCGCCTATCCCGTGGATATCCCCTGGGCGAATGTCCCCGGCCAGTGGAGATTCGTGTAGGATAGTGCGGACGATGATCGTTAGCATCTCCAACGATGCCGAGGCCGATATTAGCGAGGGCTATTGGTTCTACGAAGAACAGAGCGACGGCCCAGGCAACTATTTCCGGGATTGTATCATAGCCGACATCGATTCGCTGGCATTCTACGGTGGCATTCTACGGTGGCATCCACGAGGTCGCTTGTGGATACCACCGGAAGTCGGCAAGCCGCTTTCCATTCGCAGTTCTATTCGTCCTTGTCGGGAAATGTTATCCGTAGCAATTCCTCTTCCGGCGAGTGGGCGATCTTTCGGGCGATGGTTTCGAGCATGTCGTCGGCCCGATCGTGCGCGTGAGCAGCCTGTTTGCCGGTGGGTTGTTCCTTCGTGTCGGTCTTGGGACGCGGCTTGAAGGACGCGAGCAGTTCGAGCAGCTTCTCGGTCGGCCGAATCTCGGCCACCTTGCCGGTGTGGGTATCCTTCACGCGGACGACGACTTCGTCCGCTTGGATCCATTTCAGATTGCGTTTGCCCAGCGTCGCGCCCGTGGAGACTTGCAGTCCGTCGAGGAAGCAGGCTTGGGGCGGCTTGGCCATGGGTCCCTCGACGGTCACCTCGACGTCGAAATATCCCTCGGCACCAGCCGCGTTGCGACCGGCCATTCCCGCCCTCAACCCGGCGGCCGCCCAGGGGCCAAGGTGCCCGTGAAATTGGACCGCGTGGACCAGCCACTCGGGATCCGAGGCGTCGGGGTGATAGTGCGGCTTGGGTAGTCCGCCGGAAAGCTGCCTGCTCGCGCAGAAGGTCATCATCGCGAAACAGGGAAGCAAGATCAGAATCCGGAACATGACCGCACTCCTATTTGACCTTCACGTCGACTGTAAACGTACATATATATAGAGTTCGTTCGTACGTATCGCCTTTACGCAGATGGCTGAACTTCGAAGTCTCGTTGAGGTCTCCCTCATATCGTCCCGGGTTCTCATCGAAGTAGCGCATGTAGAATTGGTGCTGTCCACCCGCGATCAACGGGAAAGAGGCCTCTCCGCTTGGGCGTTCCGCGTGAGCTTCAATACTCCATTCTCTTGAATGCACTTCCGGGTCTTCCGGGAACTTGCCGGGACCGGTTGTTTTCAATTCGACCACCACGTTTCTGCCGCCGACCGGTTTTCCTTTGAAGAGCACCTTCACGGTCACGATATCGCCCGGATGCAAATCCGTCGGGTCTGTCACGGGCACGAGTTCCAGATCAAGCCCAAGCCGGTTCCCGAGCCCTTTCTCGCCGCCATTGACATGGGTGAAGGATTCTCCGTACATCACGATCCGCGTGTTTGCCGGTATGCCATGGAGTTCCTTGTCGATGATGCCCGTTTGCAGCGTCGAGCCAATCATGTAGTATCCTGGAGAATCCGGGGCCATCGTGGCCGTGTAACTATCGGATCCCTTGACAAGCTCCAGCGACTTACTGCCGCCGCCCGGTTGCGTCATTGATGCGATTAGCTTGCTTTTTTGCTTTCCCAATGCCTCGCCCGTTGCTTTGTCGCCGGCATGGCCCCAGCAGACGTGTACCTCCTGTTGCTTGCCCACCTTGGCAGTGTGGTCGGTCTCGATCCACAACTCATGGGCAACCGCCGGGATCGCGGACAGAATCACCGCCGCGAAAGACAATACCGCTAAGCGGGTGAAATTCGAATGGAACATTGCGCTACTCCTTGTTTGAATTTTGTACCTTGCCAGACTTCTTGTATCGATGCGCGAGGAAATCCCCTACGTAGATCAAGTACGGAAAGGGCAATTTTTCGCCCCCGACTTGATCCACGATCGTTTCGAGTGTTCCCCTAATTACCTCCTCCTTCTGGGCGTATCCCGCATACTTGACAATGGCCACGGGGGTTTGGGGTGGATAGTTGATCGAAAGCTTTTTGATGAACTCCCCGAACTTTGTTCGCATGGTGAAAATCACCATGGTAGAGCGATGAACGGACATTTTCTCAATCGTGTCCGTCCCTCCGAGCCAGTCACCGGCCGTGAGGATAACCGACTTGGTATGTTCACTTGTTGTAATGCCCCTTCCCAAAGCCGCATTGGCCGCATTGAAGCAGCTCACGCCCGGAACAACCACCGGCTTGAGGTCTTCGAATTCCTCCAGGCACCACGCGGAAGGCCCGTAGATAAGCGGATCGCCGCCAGCCAGTACCGCAACCGTCTTCTCCTGTTTGACGGCGCCGCGCACCTGGGCAATGAACTCGTTTCGTTTGCGCGTGATCGCTTCACACGCGCGGCGTTCCTCGCCCTCGAACTCCGAGGGATCTCGTCCGTAGTACGGAAACAGTCTCCAATACCCGTGGACTACTTCTTTCCCTTTCAGATGCGAAGCGAGCTTCTCCGCCCATCGCTCGGAGCAGAAGATCAAATCCGCCTTCTCGATGATCTTCACCGCCCGCAAAGTCATCAAATCCGGATCGCCGGGTCCAATGCCCACGAGGTAGAATTTCGGCGGCTGCTTCGTGTCGGCGAGAGCCGCCCCGCCGACCGTGGTGAAGACCACGGCGGCCGAGGCCAAAACGACCAGAATCGCGGAGAGCCTGGGGTGGATGGTTGTTGCCATGCTACGTTCCTTTCTTCGTACGGAAATGAGGTTTGGTTAAGAGACTTCAGCTTTACTAAGGAACTGCGTCAGAACACATCAAATGTTTTCCAGGGAACACTAATGACCCTTGCATAGCCAACGATCCAGGGCGAAGCCCGGTTCCCTGGCGGGACCCCCTTGAGTCGCGCATTAGCTATGCAAAGATCAATAGTGTTCCTCTGTTGTCTCGGTGGTTTTCTCGGCGTTTGTGAATTACCGAAAATATCCACCCAAATCTTTAAGTATGACAAAGCACTAGAACTCCTCGATCACTTCGCCGCCGTCACGCGAACCCAAGGCGTGCCAGGTTTGCAGGTCGATGGTCTCGCCAACGAACCGGACCGAGCCGTCGCACAAGAGCAAGTTCACGCCGCCGGGATGCCGGCTTCTGGCCGCCTTCCAAAACTCACGCATCGGCGCAACCCGGCTGCAGTCCGGAACTGGCGAATTCGGCGAAAGCCGGTGGTCGTAGCCGCAATACCTCGGCCAACCGTCAATCCATCGGGCGTTGCGCGACGTGCTGACCCTAGAACCAATGGTAGAGCACAGATCCTCGCTAAGGGCGCTGACCGTCTTGCTGCGAAAACTGACAATCACGTTAGCCATGTTCCCAGGCGTGAGGGTGCTCCCGGTATCCCCAGGCCAGAGTGTGCTCTCCGAAAACATGGTCGTGTTGCTTGCGCCGTCGGGGACATTGGCGAAACGCGTGCGGGAGTTGGAGAAAAAGACACCGTCGGTTTCTTGCGTGGCGTGGACCGTCCACGGCGGTACGCCGCTACCCCAGCACGCCGTGTAATTGGTGGGGCCGAAGCGATCGTCAATCTTTCGCTCCCGGTCGCTGGGGCAGAGAAACGATTTCACCATGCGAGAAACCGGCTCCACGTTGTCCGGATGAACGCCGAATCCGGGCCCGCGGTAGTCGCCCGTGTGGCCGTACAAGGGCACATCAAGGTTCAAGGCCCTGTAAATATTGTACTGTTCCATATATGGCGTAATCATCGCGTGCGGCGACCAGCGATACAGCCGTGCTGGAATGCCGGGGTAATCGGGACATGCCTTCTGGGGATCGCCGGACGGGAACTGCCCGTTGCTGTCGTGAAAACCGTGCAGCGCCAAACCGATCTGCCTGAGGTTGTTCTTGCAACTCATCCGCCTTGCGGCTTCGCGGGCTGCCTGCACTGCCGGCAACAATAGGGCAATCAAAATGCCGATGATGGTGATCACCACAAGCAACTCAACCAGGGTAAACCCTTTCCCGTAAGACCGAACAGCCATCAAAACATCTCCTGACAAAAGCGAAGCCGCTCAGATCGCGCGACGAACAACGGCGGGACCGCGGGTTTGGCCATTTCCCAGGACAGGATGCGTGGAGCAACCGACCAGCCACTTCGGGGCCGAGGTGTTAGGGTGATAGTGCGGCTGGGTAGTCCACCGGAAAGCTGCCTGCTCACGCAAAAGGTCATCATCGCGCTCAGAGCAACGCACATTGCCGCTACGGCAATGCCGGCCACGGCTGGGATGGTGGTCGAGGTCAATTGTCGCATCGTTGGGCTCCTTGGCATCTCGGGTGTGTGAATCGGAGGTGGGAGTCCGTCCTACACGAAAGGTTGCTGTCCGGATGGAACTCGACCTGTCGCGGATCAAGTATTACGTCTCGCCAATACGTAATACTCATCATTCTAACCCGTTGCTCGGCCGAAGCAATAGCCCGATCTGAAATTTTCGGAAAATTCGGCCGGATGCGCGCAACCACTTGTCCAAAAAGACGTTAGGGAACTCGAATACTTACCTCGAATAGAAAGCATTCGTCGAAACGGTGCGTGGCGATTCGGCAATAGCCGCCAGCGGAAGCTGCGGTTGACCAGCGCAACAGTTCTCGTTGGACGGTGTGACCGAGACGCAAAGCAACCGCCAGCTTCCGCTGCCGGCTACTGCAACTAAGCTGGCAGTGTGGTACTCCCGCACCGGTTCGACGAATCGTTACTCGGATATCGACGACTGCCCGCTACTGCTCGCCCGGCTTGGCGATGCTGTTGTGCTCGACGATCGTATCTTGCGGCTCGTTAAGGTCCAAGGCGGGACGCTTCTCGGTCGTCTTGCGGTTCAAATCGGCCATGACGTTGCCCGTTATGTTGATCCGCCGGCATTTGGCGTCGGCCTCGATCGCCTGGCAGTTCAAGCCGGTGAAGACGTTGCCCGAGATGGCCACGTCGCGCGTGCCGATCAGCTCGATGCCGGCGGCCGGATTGTCGGAGTTCGAGCGGTACTTGCCTTCGCCGATGTAGCGGTCGGAGAAGTTGTTGCCGGTAACGGTAATTCGTCCGCTGTCGGGACCAATAACCAGGGCGTGCTCTTCGACGACCGAAAAGGTGTTGGCCGAGACGCTGCAACCCCAGGCGTCGCGCAGGTCGATGCCGCCGCCGAAGTTGTGGGCAATCATGTTGGCGCTAATCGTGATGCCGTGGCAATCTCGATCCAGAATAACGGCCGTCCCCTGGCACTCCTCGATCATGTTGCCCGAGAGCACGCAGCCGTAGGTCGTCTCGATCACCACGCCGTGGCGCAGATGGTCGTCGATGTTATTGCCGTTCATCGTCAGATTGCAGACCTTAATGCAGAGCAGGGCGTCGTTATTTTCCTCGAACTGGTTGGCGTTGACGATGATATCGTGCGCCCCGAGTATATTCAGCCCGGCCTGGCGGTTGTAGGTCATTAGCGAGTCGCAGACTCGCGCGTCTTCCAGGCACATGATGAGGTTCATGCCGTGTCCGCCGTTGTGATCGACGCTGAGCCCCTCGATGTAAAGCTCGTTTACGCGTTGCGCCAGCAGGCCGTCGCCGCTTTTAGGTTCGGTCGACTTGTTATTGATCGCGTTAGGGTCGCCGCAAATGCGAAAGTTGGCCAACTGCACGTGCCAGACAAACGCCTTGGGGTTTTTGTCCAGGTTGGGCGGTCGGACGATCAGCGCCGGTTGGCCCTCCTGGTTGCAGTTAATCAGCTTGGTGGCCGCCCCGGCGCCTTCAACGCGGGTTTCCGGCCGCTCGAGGACCAGCGGTTCGCTCAGGCGGAAGTCGCCCGGCGGGAGCTTGACCAGGCCGCCGGTCATGGGCACGGCATCGAAGGCCGCTTGCAGGCTGGGGTACTTCGAGGCGTCGATCACCGCCGGCCCGGCCTCCTTCTCCGCCGCCGGCTCCGCCAGCATATCCCAAGGGCAGATGAAGACAATCGCCAGCAGTAGCAGCAATCCAGCGACCAGCATTTTTGTAACGTTCATCGTGTGTTCCTTCTTGAAACGGAGTTGATCTTCATCTCGTAGTCGAGCGTGTAGGTGTGTTTGGGGGCGTCGTTGTATTTGTCGAGGGTGGGCGAGTACGCGCGGATGTGGATTTTGTTTTCGCCGGGCACGAAGCGGAGGGTCTGCAACCAGCCGTCGCCGCCGTTGGGTAGGCCCTGATAGTCGGACAGTATCTCGTATACCGGCCGACCGGCGTCGTTGGTGGCCGTCAGATGTTCCCAGCCCAGCACGTGGCCGCTGACGGTCATGAAGATGTTCTCGTTCTTGCGGACCAGATCGTTCCATATCCGCTCGCCGATCTTTTTGTCGCGCCCGCCGGGACGCATGTAGCAGTGCGTGGCCACAATCACGCGGCGGTCCTTGTATTGCCGCACAACCTCGTTGGCCCAATCGAGCGTCTTCTCACCCGGGTTGTACTCCAGGCTGAGGACCATGAACTTCATGCCGCGGCCCTCGAAGAGGCAACAGTTATTATCGTTCTTCTCGCCCATGTGCGGACCGCGCCAGGCGAGTCCCTGGAATCGCTGGGGCCCGAAGTACTTATTGTACAGAAGCGTATTGCCCGGCCCGCCATCGTGGTTGCCCGGCAAAACACTATAGGGCACCGCTTTGTCGAGCACGCGATGGGCCCGATCGGCATTCTTCCACTCGGCTTCCATGTCGACATTCTGCACGATGTCGCCCAGATGAATAACGAACTTGATCTTGTCGGCCGCGGCACGCTTCTTGATCCATTCGGTTTGAGCCAGGTAGATTTTCGGATGCGATTCCGCGTAGAGTTGCGTGTCGGGCAGAAGCACAACCGTAAACTCGGCCGGCTTCTCGGCGGCCGCGATGGCGGCCCTGCCGATCATCAGCAGGACAAGAATAGCAGCAAGAAAACGGCAACGATGCATCGACAACATGGGGTTTCTCCTTAGGGTGTGTTTGCAGGCAATAGCACGTGTTAGCCCCGTCGCCCGCGCCGGGAAAAGTGGCGAAAACCGACACGTCTTCCGGTCGCAGGCGACCGGGCTAACACGTACCTACGTTTGGATCAGGTGGCTCTTTCTGTCACTACGTAGCGGACAACACTGCATATTCCGACCGCGTTGAGTATAACCGAACAGGCCCGGCAATGCACGCGGTTTGGAGAATTGCCGGCGCCACTTTGTCTCCCGGTCGCTGGTTTTGTCGGGGGGTTACTGGAATGCTATTGCACACTTTCTGCCTCGACAATAGCCAGCAGCGTTGCCACCAGATTGCACCCATGGCATTGTACTTCCGCAACTTATATGTTAGCATCAGCACCATCGGATGGAACGTTATCGGGCGCTGGCGCGACTGGACAGTTTCGCGGCTTAAGCGCGAAGCAGATCGTGTTCTCTGAAGCCCCACGATAGAATTGCTGAATGAAGATCCATCAGATCATCTGGCCGGAAGATCGAATCGATCACATTGCACGGCATGCGGTTACGCCGGAAGAATTCGAAGAAGCGTGTTTTGGATATCCGCTGGTGCAACGAGCCAAATCGGAAGGAGAGAATCCGGTTTACTATGTCTTGGGCCAGACAAACGCTGGGCGCCACCTATTCTGCGTCGTGATTCAGTTTCCTGATGGCAACGGCTATCCCGTCACGGCACGATTGATGACTGACAACGAAAAACGCCGATTCCGGCAATGGAAAAACCGATGAGCACGAACAACATTCCACGGACAGATTCAATCCAAGAACTAGCCGAGTTTTGGGATGCTCATGACCTCACCGACTTCGAGGACGAATTGGAAGAGGTTGCCGCCCCGGTTTTTGAACGCGAAACCGAGGTAAGAGTCCACTTGCCGAGCAAAGAAGCGGAGACTCTCCAAAATTTGGCCCAATCGCAGGGGATTGACTCTGCCGTCTTGATCCGCCAGTGGGTGCTGGAAAGAGTGAAACCGACGGCTTGACGCGACGAGGAGTTGTGTTCTGGAGTGGCCGTAATCTATTGGAACCGCGGCGAGGACGCGACGAGCCCTTACACCAATCCCCAGCGTTTGCGCAGATACCATTCGGTGCCTAGCAGGAGGACTAGCAGGAAAAAGAAGGGCCAGGAGTCCCAGAGCGTGCGCTTGGTTTCGGTTTGAACTTCCAGCTCTTCGGTCGACTGGCTGAGTCGTTCGAGCAGTTCGGGCAACTGCTCGGGGGCCAGCGACTCGCCGCCGGTCATGGCGGCCAGACTGTCCATCGCCGTTACGTCGGCCGAGGCGTTGTCCAACTCCAGGTCCTGCTGGAAGACAAGAAACCGCGATCGGGCCGAGCCCAACACTTGCCCCGCGTGCCGGGCGGTTACCTCGACCGAATAGTCGCCGGGCGACTGGCTGTCGCGGAACTGGCCGGCCATCTGTTGGGCCTGACGGATCAACTTTACCGGCCGCTGCGTCTTGTCGGGCAGCGTAATCCGAGCTTCAAAGGTGGCGTCGTCTAACGGTTCGCCGGTCGGGCCTTGGGCGCCGGCCGTGAATTCGACCCGCTGGCTCGGGCTGAACCGCCGGGCTGCCAGCTTGATCCAGACGTTACCTTCGATCGACTGGTCCTTGCGAGCCAGCCAGAGGATGACCTGTCGCCAGAAGCGTTTGTGGGCCGGTTCAAAACCCTGCATCCACCAGTGCCAGGTGGAATCGCCCGCAAAGGCCATCACGCGACCCGCCCCGTACTGCTGCGCGACCAATAGCGGCTGGTCCTTGCCCGCCGTGGCCAAGACAATTCCGCCGGGTGAGAGGCCCCGGAACCGGTTGGCTCCTTCCAGCGGCGGCAACTGCCGCCAGGCGGCCTGGTTTCGCGGCCCCTTGCCGGCCAGCATGAGCGCGAAGTGGTTCAGACCGATCGCGGTGGGCTGCATCTTCAAGGGGCCGGGCAGATGCAGGTCCTTGCGGATCGGCTCGTCGAAGTTCTGCCGCTCGAAGCGGTCCATCTCGACCGGCAACAGATCGGCCAGCGGCGTGGAGCCGTATCCACCGGGCGCGAAGCTATGAAATCCTCCCAGCATAATCAGGCCGGCGCCCGCCGAAACCGTCTCGGCCAGATCCTTCAATTCCGCTTGGTTGAAGGCTTTCGAGTCGAGGTCACCCAGCACGTACACTTCGTACTTGCCCGGCTTGAATCGCTCGGCCAGATCGCCCGGCCTGATTTCCGGCCGGCGCGGATCGAGCCGGAGATAGTCGAGGTTGATGTCGGGCGAAGCGTCCAAGGCACGGCGGATGAACCGCTGCTCGACGCGCAACGCGCCTTCCAGATACAACACCTTCAATCCGCCCGCCAGCACGTTGACGAACGTGCTCAGCCGGTTATTGGTGGTGACCAGTTCACCCGGCTGATCGGCCACTTCGAGCGTCAGCTTGAACTCGCCTCGTACTTGCGGCGCGTAGCTGAACTCGATCGGCAGGAGTTGGCCGTCGGCCGTCGGCTTGAGGAGTTTCTCGGCCACGACCTTCATCTTGCCGGGCACGGTTTCGAAGAGCAGCCGGACGGGTATCTCCCGGTTAACGTAGCCATCGACACGCACCTGGCCGGCAACGGTCAGTTCGTTCTTGATAAACACATTCTGGTTGGCCAGCAGGCTCTTGACGGCCACGTCTTGCGCCTGACCCAGCCCACGCGACTGACCGAAGGGGAACGTATAGAGCGGGCAACCGAGATGCTTTAGGCGGCCGGCCGCCGTTTGCGGTGGCAGGTCACGCGGCGCGTACGCCCGTTGGGCACCGTCGCTGAGGAAGATCACTCCCAGCAGCCGCTTGCCCGCCTGTTGGCGAAGCACGTCTTCCAACGCCGAGCCGATTGCCGTTTGCCGGCCCTCGGGCGCGTCGGGCAGGGCGATCCGGCCGTCGACAATTTCGCTCGGCTCAAGCTCGGCCGCGAAGCTATAGGCCTTGACCTCGAAATCCTCGGCCAGCGCGGCCAAGGCGGTCCGGCCGTCGTCCAATGTCCGCCGCAGAATCTCCCAGCGGGTCTTTCCGCCGATGGAGTCGGGCACCGACATGCTCCGCGAGCGGTCGGCCATTACGATCAGGCTTGCCGATTGCTTCTTCGTCTCTGTATAGACCAGCGTGGGTCTTAGCATGGCCAGGACCAATAGCACGATAACCCCAATCCGAATCGCGGCCAGCGCGAGCCGCTTCGCCCGGCTGGTCCCCTGCCGCACCGGCCAAATCGCCACCAGCGCGACCAACGCCAGCGCAACCAACGCCACCAAGAGGTAGCTGCCGCCGACGGGATAGCAGGATAGGCGAACCATGGGAAGCGAGGGGCTAGGGGTTAGGGACGAGGGGTTAGGGTGATGAATCTACTCTCGATAAAAACGATTGGCCAACAGGTGTTCGACGGCCAGCAGCAGGGCGACCAGCAGGATCAGTAGCGGAAACAGTTCCCGCCCGACGCGGGTCAGGCCGATGTCGCGGTCGATCTGGTCGCGGTTTCGGGCGACCCGATACGGGGCGGAACCGAATATGGCGGCAAGGTCTTCATCGTCAATCCGCTCCAGCCGAGTTTGGTCGGGTGCCAGATTCACGCTGAAACCCAGGTCGACGCCCGAGTTGGTTCCGCCCGCTCGAACCCGGTAGTTGCCCGGCCGGTCGGTGGAAGTAATCACCAGCACGTTCTGCTTGGGATCGGCGGAGAGCGGGAATTTCACGTCATCCGGAGCGATCAACAAGTACGATCGGCGGCGGGTCTTTTCGTCCAAGGCCAAGGCGGCCGTCTGGCCGGCCTGGTAGTTATATTGCTGATCGCCGGCGCCGACCAGATACAGCATCATCTGGTTGGTGAGGATCAAGAACGGCCAGGCTTCGCCCACCGGCAGCAGGTTCCACGGCTCGCGGTTCGGCCGGTCGGAGATCGGCGTGGTCATCGTCAGTACGCGGCCGCGCCCCAACGACCGCTCCAACAGGGCCGGTCGACCGTCGGTAAACGGTACGACGACGCCCACTCCCTCGGCCGGCTTGCCCAACTGCCAGTAGCGGAAGACGGGAAAATCGTCCCAGGGGATCGAGTCGGCTGTCCGGGCGAACGGCCCGAGTATCGGATGCGGAGAACTGCTCGGGGCCAGAAACAGATCGCCGTCCGGCCGCCGCGCCTGACGCACCAGCTTGCCCGGCAGCAGTTCCAAAGCGCCCGGGCTGTTGAAGGCGTCCAGCGGCCGCGCGCCGCGGCCGAGGCATAGCGCCACTCCGCCGCCGCCGGAGGCGAAATCGCTCAGCTTCTGCCAGACGGGCGGTGGCAACGGTTTCGGGTCCAAGAGGCAGACGGCCGAGTATGGGTCGAGCGGCTCGTCGGCCAGTTCTTCCAGATTGACAATCCGGCAATCGAATCGGGCCTGACCGCTACGGCGGAACATCTCCGGCGCCAGCGCCTGGGTGAGGAACAGTGCGTACAACTCCGCCGGCTTGGGCGCGGCGATCAGCACTTGCCAGGCCGGTGTGACCTCGACGGTGAAGAACCGCGTGTCGTCTCGGGCCAGCGAGTCCTGCCCGACAATCCGCAAATAGCCCTGGTGCGTGCCGACGTCCATCGAGCCGACGCCGAACTCGACCTGCTCGGCCGCGTCCGGCTCCAAGGTAACGCTCCGCTGGCTACGTTTTTGCGGCTTTCGTTCGGAGTCTAGCAGATAAAGCTCGACCGTGCGTGCTCCACCCGACCCGATGCACGACAACTCAGTTTGCACGCGAAGCGGGCTGCGATTGGATAGCACCTGTCCGGAGAGCCGCACTTCACCCAGCGAAAAATCGCTCGGTTTCTCCACGCCGACGTCGATCAGATATACACTCGCGCCGGTCGTGGCGGTGATTTTCGCTTGCAGCCGGCCGGACGAATCGGTCGGCCAGGCGGCCCGGGTCAGGTCGGTAAAGACGTAGATTTCCTTTCGCGGCAACTCGCTTTGGCCCAGCAGCCGCAGGGCTTCTTCCATCGCCGCGCCAAGCGGTTGCGAATTGGGCACCGTCTCGAGCCGTTCGATCCGCTGCTTGGCCGCGCCTAGATCGACCTGGAACGCGCCGGGGCCCAGTTGCGTGTCGAGCACGGCCACCTGACTTTCCGCCGGCAATTGTCTGAGCAGCCAAAGCCCCAACTCCCGGGCCGATTCCAGCCGGGTGCGGTTCCCGTGCTTGTACTCCATTCGCGGCGAAGTGTCGAAGACCAACGCGGCGGCCACCGGCGCCTCTTGAGAACCCAGCCCCGACCAGTTCATGCTCGGCCGGGCCAAGGCAAGTGCCAGCAGGGCGATGGCCCCGGCGCGAAGCAACAGCAATAGCAGGTGTCGCAACCGCAAGCGGCGCTGGTTGGTTTCGTGCCGCTTTTGCACGAACTGCAGCGCGGGAAACTCCAAGTGCCGCGGCTTGCGGCGCATGATCAGATGCAGCACGATGGGCACCGCCACCGCCAGCGTTCCGGCCAGGAGTATTGGGTTGACGAAGGTCACGGTGGATAGCGGGTAGTTGATAGTGGATAGTTGATAGTTGATAGAAATACTACTTAGCGGGCGGGCTCACCCGCCGTTTGGAGGCGGCACCAACCTTCTTTCTTCGCGCCTTGGCCCCTTTGCGTCTTTGCGCGAGGCGTCTCCCTCCAGCTATCCCCGCGCCGAGCGGCTGGCCAGGTATTCGGTTAGGGCTTTGTCGAACTGCATGCTGGTGTCGAGGCTCACGTAGTCGATCCCCGACTGAAAACACTCGCGGCGGTAGGTCTCGCGGAAATTGGCCAACTCGGCCAGGTAGTCGCGGCGGAAGCCGTCAGCGTCGAGTTTCAGCCGGCGGTTGGTTTCCGGATCCTCCAGTTCAACCATTCCGTTGAAGGGGAAGAAGGCCTCGGCTTCGTCGAGGATGTGGAACAGTATCACGTCGTGCCCGCCGTGCCGCAGCCGATAAAGGGCCTCCAGGACCGGCTTCGGATCGGTTAGCAAGTCGGAAAAGACCATAACCAGACTGGCGTGGCGGAGCATGGCGGCCACCTGCGCGAGGCTCCGGGCGATGTCGGTCTTCCCTTGCGGCTTGAGGTTGGCCAGCATCGAGAGCATGTCGCCCAGATGGCTGCGCTTGGCCTTGGGCGCCAGGCTGCCGCGGATCTTCTCGTCGAAGGTGAGCAATCCGACCGGGTCCTGCTGGTGGACCATCAAGTATCCCAAGGCGGCCGCCAGGCAGATGGCGTAATCGAACTTGGTCAGTTCCTGGCGGTAGGTGTAGCCCATCGACCGGCTCATGTCCAAAACCAGATAGCCGGTGATGTTCGTCTCCGCCTCGAACTTCTTCACGTAGTACTTGTCGGTCTTGGCGTAGACCAGCCAGTCGATATCCTTGGGGTCGTCGCCCGGCGTGTATTTGCGGTGCTCGCTGAACTCGACCGAAAAGCCGTGAAACGGGCTGGCGTGCAGTCCCTGCAAGAAACCCTTGACGATGAACTGAGCGCGCAGATCGAGCCGCTTGATCTGCCTGATCACCTCGGGTTTCAGGTACTTTTCAGCGGTTGACATGGTTGAGCGAGGGATTGGGGATTAGGGATTGGGGATTAGAGACTGGCGTTGTCTCGGTATCCTCTAATCCCTAATCCCCAATCCCTAATCCCTTCTTCATTTCTCATACTTCGGAATCACCGGCGGGGGTGTCTCGCGGATTAGGCGCGCGATGATGTCTTCGGTGGTGAGCCCTTCGGCCTGGGCTTGGAAGTTGGTGCTGATCCGGTGCCGCAGCACCGGCTCGGCGATCTTCTGGACGTCTTCCAGGGCAACCGAGAACCGCCCGTCCATGGCCGCCAAGGCCTTGCCGCCCTGGATCAAAAACTGACCCGCCCGGGGACCGGCGCCCCAATCGACCAACTCCTTGACCATCGGCGGGGCCGAGGGGTCCTTGGGTCGCGTGGCGCGAACCAGCCGGGAAACATACTGGATAATGTACTGGCTGACAGCCACCGAGCCGACCAGCTTCTGCAGGTTCAGAATCGCTTTGCCGCTGAGCACCTTGCGGACCTCGACCTTCTCGCTCCGCGTGGTGGCGGCCAGTATCCGCTCCTCCTCGTCGGCCGAGGGATATTCAACCTTGATGTTGAACATGAAGCGGTCCAACTGCGCTTCGGGCAGTGGGTAGGTGCCTTCCTGCTCGATCGGGTTCTGGGTGGCGATGACGAAGAACGGGTGTGGTAGCGGGTGGGTCGTCTGGCCAACCGTGACCTCGCGCTCCTGCATCGCCTGCAACAGGGCCGCTTGCGTCTTGGGCGGCGTTCGGTTGATTTCGTCGGCCAGCAGGATGTTGGTGAAGATCGGCCCCTCGACGAAACGGAAGTCGCGACGCCCCGCCTCGTCCTCCTCCAAAACGTTCGTGCCCGTTATGTCCGACGGCATCAGGTCGGGCGTGAACTGGATCCGCTTGAAGCGGATATCGAGGATCTGCGCGAGCGTGCTGACCATCAACGTCTTGGCCAACCCGGGCACGCCCACCAGAAGGCAGTGTCCCCGGGTGAAAATGGCTGCGAAGATTTGCTCGATAACTTCCGTCTGGCCGACGATGATCTTTTGCAGTTCCTCCTGCATCAGTCTTCGATGTTGGCTGAACTCCTGCAGGACGTCGCCGAGGCTACGAGGTTTGGTAGACAACGTAAATCCTTGCTTGTTGGTTTGTGGGGAGTTGTCGGGGTGCTCATCGTTGGGTGCCACTGCTGGCTTGTCCAGCAGTGTCGGCGCGGGGTTTGGACTTCTCACTGCTGGGCAAGCCAGCAGTGGCACCCTTTTTCAACCGGTCACTCACTATCTCTACAGTATTGAATCTCCTGGACCTTTTCTAGGTCCTACTATTCTACAGCCATCCGCGAAAAGGCCCTAAACGCAAACGGGGTATTGATAGCATAACCTCTTAATTCTAAGATACTTATGGAAAACGTGCCGCCTTTGTCAAAAACATTCCAGCAGATGGCTATTCGACCGATAATCTGGCTGCTTGTCGTAGCGGTGCTAATTGGACCGGTTAGGGAGAATGCGCGGGCTGAAATATCCTCGAAGGAGGTCCGCCAGGCGATCGAGCGGGGGGTCGCCTACCTCAAGCAGCAGCAGAAAAAGAACGGATCCTGGACAGAATGGATCTCCCAGCCCGGCGGCGTTACCTCGCTGAGCACGCTGGCTCTGCTCAACTCGGGCGTGGAGGCGGACGACGAGCACGTAAAGCGGGCGTTAAGTTACTTACGCAAGCTGACGCCTAACAAGATCAACAAGACCTATTCCGTCGCGCTGCAGACGATGGTCCTCGCCAAGGCCGAGCCGAAAAGAGACCTCCCGCTGGTACGCGAAAACGTCAAATGGCTCGAAGCTAATCAGAGGCAAAGCGGCTCCAGAAAAGGCGCCTGGGGCTACCCCGAAACGGAAGGCGACAATTCCAACTCGCAGTTCGCGCTTCTGGCGCTGAACGAGGCCGAACGGGCGGGCGTCAAGGTCAGCAATCGCACCTGGCGGTTGGCCAAGGCCTATTGGGAAGACGCTCAGAACGCCGACGGCTCCTGGGGTTACTACAAGCCGCACGGCGGGACCGGCAGCATGACCTGCGCCGGAATCGCCGCCATGGTGATTACCTCCAATCAAGTGCGGCAAAGCGGCGTGAAAGTCGTGGCCGGGCAAATACAATGCTGCGGAACGGCCGATGCCGACGACGATCGGATCGAGCGCGGCCTGCAGTGGCTCGGCCGGCACTTCTCGGTCTCCGGGAATCCGGGCGCCCGAGGTCAAACCTGGATGTTGTACTACCTGTACGGCGTCGAGCGCGTCGGGCGTCTGACCTCGCGGCGATTCATCGGCGGACACGACTGGTATCGCGAGGGCACCGACCGGCTGGTCGCCAAGGAGATCGGTCAATCGGCCTATTGGAAGGGCGTGGGCCACGCGGAAAACAACCCGGTAATCGCCACCAGCATGGCACTGCTGTTTCTTTCCAAGGGCCGCCGTCCGGTGCTGATGGCCAAGCTGAAACACGGCACCGATAACGACTGGAACCAACACCCCAGCGATGTGGCCAACCTCACCCGATACGTCGAATCGCGCTGGGAGCGGGATCTCACCCACCAAATCGTCGACCTGAAGGCCGCCGCGGTGGAAGACCTCGTGCAATCGCCCGTG
>CAZDHN010000020.1:0-21000 GCA_964505115.1 uncultured Planctomycetaceae bacterium | reverse complement strand
CCGGACATGGCACGAGCGTCGTGATGTAGTTTTCAAACGCCAATCCACCGGGGCAGGCCCGGTGGCGTCATTTCGAAGTCGTCGAAGTGGCGCTGTCATACTGAATCGGAAAGACATCCGGGTGACCGGATTGCGGATTTGGGTAGGGCACACGCCCTTGCGGACTTGGAGGGCGTCGAATGGATAACAATCCGAACTCCCCGCGCGGTTTTACACTCGTTGAGCTCTTGGTGGTGATCACCATCATCGGCATCCTGATCGCGCTGTTGCTTCCGGCGGTTCAGGCTGCTCGCGAAGCGGCGCGGCGGTTGCAGTGCGCCAACAACCTGAAACAGATCGGCCTTGCGGCGCACGGCATTCACCAAGCCAACGGAGTCCTGCCGCCGATGTCGGCAAGGGATCTCAATACGGAGAACATGGCGGGGGCGTCTTACAAGGGAGTGAAAGGCGCCACCGTGTTCTTCTGGCTGCTGCCGTACCTGGAGCAGAGCGCCCTGTTCGAGCAGGGCGTGCAAGATGGGATGGTGAGGACTTCGTACGATCCTAGCGTGCCCGCGGTGTACGGCGTCTGCTCCCAGCCGGTGCACATCTTCCTCTGCCCTTCCGATCCGACCGGCATCGCGGGGACCGGGTATCCCACCAGTCGATCCGGAGGGGCCAACCTCTGGGCAGGAAGTTGCTACGCGGCCAACTACCTGGTGTTCGGTAACCCCAAGGGGACAGACTGGATCGAGCGGTCGGAGGGCACGGCCAGCTTCACAATTTTCCGCGACGGAACCTCCAATACGATCATCTTCACCGAGCGCTACGGCAGTTGCGGCAACACGGGCGACCCCAACGACTACGTACAGTCCTGCTTGTGGACCGACTCCAGTCACCATTTTCGCCCGACCTTCTGTGTCAATACCGTCAGTCAGCGTCCGACGATCGAACCGGAAGACTACACCGGTTGCTTCCCATTTCAGGACAATCCGCACTGGTACAACACTTGCGATTCGCGACGCGCCCAGACGCCGCACCCCGGCGCCATCAATGCCTGCTTGGGGGACGGCAGCGTGCGCTCCGTCAGCGCCGGAGTCAGCGAGACGATTTGGAGTCGGGCGTGCGATCCCCGCGACGGTGAGCCGCTTGGCGGAGGTTGGTAGGAAGGTTAAGATTGTTTTGTGACAACTCCAAAAGGGCAGTACCCATGTCTACAAACCCGAGTGTGCCCGGGTGTTCTGCGCTGCTGGGCGTCTTGCTCGTTGCTTGCGTGGGTGTGGCCGGATGCGGCGGCAAATCGAGCGTGCCGCCGCCGAAGACCTATCCGGTGACCGGCAGGGTGGTCGTTCCGGGAGGCGGGCCGCCGGCCGGCGCCAGGATTCAGTTCGAGCCGGAGGACGCCCGGTTGATGGCCGGCGGCAAGATCGAGGCGGACGGGAGTTTTTCCCTGACGCTGCTGTTTGACGGCCGAAAGCTGCCCGGCGCCACCGAGGGCCCCCACCGCGCGACCCTGATAACCCCCTTGAATGCCGACCGTAGCGGCGGCGAGCGGATCGTGCTGGAGCAGACTTACACGGTCGAGCCGAAAGACAACGATTTCACGATCACCATGACCGAATAACATTTGAATCTTGCCAAACTATGCAAAGATCAATAAGTGGAACTGTCGAACGAAGTGACCGCCGTTCCTCATTTCTTCCCGCCATCCCGCGGAGTGCGCTCCACCCACACAATTCCTGCTTGCGAAGGGATATCCAGAAATGTCGATAATATTACTGAATGTAGCTCGCCGGTTTGCCATGTCCCTGGCCGTGACGTTTCTCGTCGTGTTCTCCCACTTCGTTCTCATCAATGCCGCTGGAGCCCAGGATGCGGGCGTGGCGAAAGGGACATCGTCGGACAAGCTCCATGATTGGGTCTGGAAGCAGGTGACCGATGCCGCGGCATGGAGCCCTCGGGATGGTGCCGGGGCGCTGGTATTCCAAGGCCGGATGTGGTTGTTGGGCGGCTGGCACCCGGGCGACAAGGTGCATTTCCCCAGGATTTGCAACAACGAGGTCTGGAGTTCCAAAGACGGGGCCGCCTGGACTCTGGCAAAGCCCAACACGTTCTTAGACCACGGTTTCGATACAGCCAGCGATTGGGAAGGCAGGCACACGGCCGGTTACGTGGTCTACAAAGACAAGATGTGGATCATCGGTGGCGACCCCATCCAGGGCCACTACCAGTCCGACGTGTGGAACTCGGCGGACGGAAAGACGTGGACCCATGTCAACAAGGGGCACAAGGTGCCGTGGGGACCGAGAATTCTCCACTATACTGTAGCGTTTCAGGACAAAATCTGGGTCATCGGCGGCCAAACCTTGCCGCAGTACGCGCCGGCGAAAGAGGTCTTCTATCGCGATATCTGGAACACCACGGACGGTATTCATTGGACCCAAATCATGCCGAAGGAACCGTACTGGCCGGTGCGCGGGATGATCGGCGGCAATGTCGTCTTCAAGGACCGCATCTGGATTCTGGGCGGGGGCACCTACGACACGCCAAAGACTCCCACGAGAAAATTCTACAACGATGTCTGGAGTTCACCGGATGGAGTACACTGGAAACGGCACGTTGAATACGCCCCCTGGCAGGCACGACAGTATCACGAAGTTGCCGCCTTTGACAATCGGATGTGGGTAATGGAGGGATATGACGGCAAGGGAAACAGGAAGGATGTCTGGTATTCCACCGATGGAACCAACTGGCACGAGTTGCCCAACACGCCGTGGAAGCCCAGGCACGCCGCGAGTGTGTTTGTCTTTGACAACGCCTTGTGGATGGTCGCCGGCAACAACATGGAAAGAGACGTCTGGAAACTGGTTCGCGCACCCATGGCACCCAGCGCGTCGCCGTCGACCAGCACGTGGTAACGTTCCCGAAGCACGAACTCTCGCTCGCCCGAGATCAGGCTGTAGGCGATCATGCCGTCGCGCGCTACCGGCTGGGCTTCGCCCACGAACGCCTGCGAAGGGTTCTGGAAGCGGCTCAAGGGGTTGAAGAACAGATCGCCGGCGACGGTGACCGAGGAGCCGCCGTTGTAGGTGCCAATCGCGGCTTTGTAGTAGAGCAGCCGGCCGGTGTGCCGATCGAAGGCGGCCGGCACCGAGCGGCCGTTGGGCACCAGCAGCATCTCGCCGGCGACGACCAGGTATCCCTGCGGGGCGACGCCCGAGAAGCCGGTCGCCACGGGATGCGGCAGGTCGATGTAGATGTTGCCGCTACCGTCGTTGCACCAGAGCTCCTTGCCGGTGGCCGCGTCGAGCGCGTAGACGTAGACGCCCTCGGTCGACCACATGCCGGCCGTGCAGTAAATGGTGCCGTCGACGACCAGCGCGTCGGTGCGGCAGGGCCATCGCGAGACCATCCGCTGGTTGCCGATGATGCGGTCGTGCTTGGGCGCGGCGTGGAACCGCCAGACGGTCCGGCCGGTCTTGATGTCGAGGCAATAGACCCAACCGTCGTCGGAGGTGAAGTAGACGTTACCCCGGGCCAGGCTGGGCGCGAAGCGGATCGGCCCGGCGGTGGTGAACCGCCAGAGCAGTTTGCCCGATCGGGCGTCCAGCGCCCGGATCGTATCGTCAGCCGAGGAGGCGAAGCAGACGACGCCATCGGCCGCGACTGGCTGGAAGGCGTAATCAAAATCCAAGCGGTGCAGTTCCTTACCCGGCTCGACCCAGGCGGGCGCCGGCCGCTGTGCCGGATGGTATTTCCACCCGGCGGCAAGCGGCAACTCGATCCGCCCGGCCGTCACTCCCGACCGCCGCTGGTCGCCCCTGTACGTCGGCCAATCGGCCGCAGCGCGTTGGGCAGCAAGCAGGGCCACGGTCATGGAACCGAGAACAACCATCCGGAAGGCTTTTCCACGCATTCGATATTTCCTCCACTATTGGGCAGATCAAAGCATTGTGTGCAACGCTTTCGCGGGAGCAGCGATTCCAACTAACAATAGCAGGCGGGACGGCATCTTGCCAGTAGTTTGGAGAGGGAACCGGGCGGCGGGAGGGCAACACCGGTGGATCGTCTTGTTCGATCGCGTTTCTTTCTCACGGAGACGCGGAGAATCGCAATCGCCACCTGCCGCTCGACCGAAAGTCCGCGCTTCTTTAGTTTTCGGGCCAGCGTCACCGCGTAGACAGTCTCGATCAGCCCGGGCCAAAATCTTGATGCGGATGAACCGCACAATCAACGATCGCGGTTCCAACATCGTTCTCATGTATCTCCGTGCCTTCGTGCCTCCGTGAGATACCCTTCGTGGATTGAACGTCCAGGATAACGGTTGAATCAAAGGGGTCGAAGTCGTTTGATATCGCTTGATGTGGGCCAGGGGGAAGCGCCGCCCTTAACTTGGATCAGAATCAGTTCAACGTCAGCCGCTTGTACTTGTTCCGCCGATGGGCGACGCGTTCGGGGTTTTCGGCCAGGACGGCTTGCTCGTAGTCGGCGAAGTTTCCTTCGAACCAGCGGGTTTTGCCGCCGCCTTCCATGATTAGAAGATGGGTGGCGATGCGATCGAGGAAGAAACGGTCGTGGCTGATAACCATGGCGCAGCCGGGGAAGTCGATCAGGCCCTGCTCCAGAACCCGCATGGTGTCCACGTCGAGATCGTTGGTGGGCTCGTCCAACAACAGCAGGTTGCCGCCCCGACGGAGCAGCTTGGCAAGATGGATGCGGTTGCGCTCGCCGCCGGAGCACTCGCCCACCTTCTTCTGCTGTTGGACGCCGCGGAAGTTGAAGCGCGAGACGTAGACGCGGGAGTTCACCGAAATTGCCCCCAGCTTGATCGTGTCCTGGGCGTCGGTGATCTCTTCGAATACCGTTTTGTGATCGTCCAGGGCGTCGCGGTGCTGGTCGACGTGGGAGAGGAGCACGCTAGGGCCTAGCTCGATCGTGCCGCGGTCGGGCTGCTCCTGGCCGACGATCATGCGGAACAGCGTGGTCTTGCCCGTACCGTTGGGACCGATTACACCGACGATCGCCCCGCGGGGCAGGTTAAAGGAGCAGTCGTCGAGGAGTGTGAGGAATTGATCGTCGACTTGAAAACCCTTGCTGAGATGCTTGACCGCCAGCACGCGTTCACCCAAACGGGCACCCGGGGCAATTTGGATGAGCGTTTCGCTCTTGGCATCGACCGTTTGTTCGCCGGCCAATTGCTCGTAGGCCGTGATCCGGGCTTGGTTCTTCTGCTTGCGGCCCTCGTGGGAGTTGCGGATCCAATCCAGTTCCCGCTGGAGAGTCTTCTGTCGCTGGGTCTCCTTCTTCTCCGTCACTCGCAGGAGTTCCGCTTTTTGTGCCAGCCAGGATGAATAGTTTCCTTCGAACGGCAGACCGCGGCTGTTCTCGATCTCCAGAATCCACTTCGTGATGTTGTCGAGGAAGTAGCGGTCGTGCGTGGAAATGATTACCGTGCCGGGGTAAGCCCGCAAAGTATGCTCCAGCCACTGGGCAGTCTCCGCGTCCAGGTGGTTGGTCGGCTCATCCAAGAGCAAGAGGTCGGGTTTCTCCAGCAGGGCCATGCAGATTGCCACGCGCCGTCGCTCGCCACCGGAAAGCTGACGGACCGGCGTATCGTCGGGCGGCAGCACGAGGGCGTCGGAGGCGATGTCCATGAGGCGGTCCAACTCCCAGCCGCCCGTGGCGTCGATCTGCTCCTGAAGCCGGCCCATCTCGTCCATCAGCTTGTCGAAATCGTCACCCTCCCGGGGGTCGGCCATGCGCTCGGAAATCTGATTGAACCGATCCACCAGGTCCTGGACCGGCTTGACCGCCATGCAAAGGTGCTCGCGGACCGTCTTGTCCAGGTCCATCAGCGGCTCCTGGGCGACATAGCGGGCCCGCATGCCCTTGGCAATGAAGGCCGTGCCGTCGATGTCCGTGTCCAGCCCGGCCATGATCTTCAGGAGCGTGGACTTGCCGGCCCCGTTCTCGCCGACCACGCCGATCTTGGCGCCGTAGTAGAACGACAGACTGATGTCCCTCAGCACGACCTTCTCTCCGAAGGCCTTGCTCACGTCCCGCATTTCGAAGATGAATTGTGGAGGCATGCGGAAAAGCGTACACCAGATCGAGCGAGTTGACTAGTGGGCCGTGATTCCTCAATACGGCCAGCAACTCTTCCCATTGGGTGCTATTGGGATGATAGTGGCTGATGTGAATGGCGGGATCACATAGGGCCGTTTACGGTCCTTCTCCGCCGTAGGCGGTAGTAGGCCCGACGTTTACGTCGGGTTGGGCGGATCGTCACGCGCGCCACATCTCCACCCCGCCCGCCGCCTTCGGCGGAGAAGACCGGTGAACCGGTCTGGAAGACAACGAATGCCAGCCGCGAGGTTCCCTGGGAAGCATCAACTACAATTCTCTTTTGTTCTGAAAACGCACCCCCCACTCCCTACGGCCATTACCCGACCACTGCCCCAAACAGCGCTCCGCCACTAGAAACCCAGAATCCCCCTTCGTTCCGGTATATCAACACGAAACGGCCCGTCAAGCAAATTCCACGCGGATTTTGCCCAAACCAGCGCGTCTCGGCCGGACCGATGGCCGGTTATCGGTCGTTTTTGTCCAACGTTTGGAAGATTGACGTGGCGACCTGTCGGCCCAGCCGCTCGTATCCCCGGGGGTTGAAGTGGCAGTTGTCGGGGCCGGCTCATCCGAACTTGGCGATAATCTTGGGAAATCTGGCCGTATTGCTCCGCGAGACGGGGTGGGTTGCGGAGGCCGAGGAGTTGAAGGGCAAAGCGAAGGACGTCCGCCAAAGGCACCAGCAAAACAACCCCGACTAGCACGTTGCAGGCCGGAAGTTTTATCAGACCACGGATGACACGGATAACACGGATATCAGAAAGAAGGTCTCACGTACCCTCGTCAATCCGTGCTTATCCGTGCGATCCGTGGTTCTCTACCTTTGCGTCTCCGCTCCTTAGCGGCTCTGCGTGAAAACCTTCTTGCGGAAAACGAGACTGCAAGCCTGGGGCTACTGAAGAGCACTGGCAAAGCCAGTGGCACCCGCGCGAGGCAAAGCCTCGCTAAAACTTATCGGCCAGCGGCCATTGCAATTGGGCCAAGGGGCCGAGTGGTTGGCCGGGGGCGGGGCGAACCATGAAGGTCTCGCGGGCGACGTTGGCCGGCTCGGGCGAGAGGCCGCTTTGGAGGCTGGGCCAGATGAAATGGGCCGGCGCAAGGGCCAGCGCGACGGTATCGAGTCCCGAGCGGCGGGCGAAGCGGCCGGCCTCGGTTAGTAGCGACTCGGCCGCGTCGAGCGCCGTATCGGCACGGCAGAGCTCGGAGACCAACAGCCGGTCGGCCTCCAACTCGAGCCGCGCGTAGCCGACTATTTGACCGGCTTCGAGGCAGAACAGCATCCGCACCTTGGGATACGGATCGACTAGCATCCGATAGAACTGCCAGTAGTCGGCGTCGCGGACGATCTTGCCGTCGTAGTTCGGGTACTCGTCCGTATACAGCCGTGAGATCTGTAGAAGAGACCGGTCGTCGAGCGTGTCGAGCATGTTGAAGTCGAATCGGCCGGGGCCGAAGTCGAGCCGTTTGGCGGGCAGCGCGTGGTACGATTGCCGAATTGCCTCGAACCCGAGCGGCCGATACATATCGGGCAGGCTGGTGAATAGCACGGCCGGCAGTTTGCGGCAGTCGGCCACGTCGAGGCAATGCCGTAGCAGCCGCCCGGCGATCCCCCGGCCTCGATAGGCGACCGGCGTGGCAACCGAGGCGACTCCCAGCGTGTCGACCGGCCGGCCGTCGAGCCACGTTTGCATCGGCACGAGCGAGACGTTACCCAGCGGTTCGTCGTCCCGGTAGAGCGTGTAGGGGGTCCAGGTGTAGAGCCGTTTGTTCCGCTCGATTGCTTGCGAGAAGAGGCCCCGGTCGGCCGGGAAGACTTCCATCAGCATCCGGTAAAGCGGCAGCAGGGCTTCGCCCGTCGGAGTGCGGATTTCGCAGTGGGCCGGATCAAATTCCATGAACGGGCCGCCCGTCGATGAAGGTGGCGATGCAGTTGTATTGGTCGTCGAGCACGGCCAGGTCGGCCTGTTTGCCGGGCTCGATGCTGCCGGTCCGGTCGCCCACGCCGATAGCCCGGGCCGGGTTGGTGGCGGTGAATCGGGCGGCGTCGGCCAGGTTGACGTCGCACTGTTCGACCAGGTTCCCGAACGCCCGACTCAGCGTGATGATGCTTCCCACGATGGTCCCGTCGGAGGTAAGCCGGGCGATCCCGTTCTCGGTGGAGAACTCCCGCCCGTCCATCATGACGTACTTGGCCGGCGGCAGGCCGGCGCCTCGCATACTGTCGGTAATGGCGAGGAAGCGGTTGGGGCCGGTGGACTTGATTGCCAGCTTGACGAACTCGGGCGGCACGTGGCGCATGTCGCAAATCACTTCGCAATCGAGCCGGTCGCTGGCCAGGATGTGGTCCAGCAGGCCGGGCGCCCAGGGCCAGTTTTCGCGGCCGGGAGCCCGCTCGAAGGCGTTGTACAAATGGCACACCTGCGTTAGTCCGGCCGCGATAGCCCGATCCAACTGCTCCTTCGTCGCGCGGGAATGGCCGATGGAAACCACGGTGTTATTGCGACGCAGCAAGCGGATCAGGTCCTCGCTGCCCGGCAGTTCGGGCGAGATGGTCATCAGCTTCAGCGCGTCGCCCATCTGGTCGATGTAGAGTTGGCACTCGTCCAAATCGACCGGTCGCAGGTAGGCTTCGTCCATCCCCGCCCGGGCCACGGGGTTGATGAACGGCCCTTCGTAATGGGCGCCGATAATCCGCGCGCTGTCCGGCCCGGCCGCCTTTTGTGCCTCCAGCAGGTTGCGGCCGAATTGCAGACACTGCTCGACCGTCAGCGAGGCGATGCCGGGCAGGAAGCCGGTCGTGCCGAATTGGGCCTGCATTCGGGCGATCCCGACCAGGCCGTCGACCTTGGTAACGCCGTGCTCGCCCAGTCCGTGCATATGAACGTCGATGAAGCCGGGCACGACCAGCGAGCGGCCGAAATCGTACAGCTTGCCCTCCACGCCCGCCCCGTCGCCTTCAAGAGCAGCACTGCCGCCTTCAAGAGCAACCCCGTCGCCTTCAAGAGCAACACTGCCGTCGATCCGAGAGATCCGTCCGTCTTCAAGTACAATGCGGCCGTCGATTGGGCCCGTTGGAGTAACGATTCTGCCTCTTATTGTAGTCGTGGTCACTAAACACCTCGGGTTCTGGTACAATCGTGTCTACTAATTGTGTAGGAACTTGGCCGGCCGGTCAACGGGACGACAGTCGGTCGGTAGCTGGATTCGCAAGAATTCAGCCGCGCAACAGAATACCGAATTCTTGCGAATCCGGCTACGGAGTTGAATGGTAAGCTTTTTTCTGCTGGTCGCCTAAGGGACGATTTTTTGTGCAATATCTCGATCTTACGCTGACCACCCCGGCGGAGAACCTGGCGCTGGACGAAGCGCTGTTGGACGAGGCCGAACAGGCCGACGAGCCGACCGAGACGCTGCGCCTTTGGGAGCCCGCCGGGCCGATGGTTGTGCTGGGCCGGTCGTCAAAGGCGGCCGAGGAGGTCGACCGCGATGCATGCGGGCGGCTCGACGTGCCCGTCCTGCGCCGGGTCAGTGGCGGGGCCGCCATCGTTGCCGGGCCGGGTTGCCTGATGTACGCGCTGGTGCTCAGCTACCGGCTACGACCCACGCTCCGCGCGGTCGACCACGCCCATCGCTTCGTGCTTGGCACGATGGCCGCCGCGCTGGAGCCGTTGCTTTCGGGAATCGGCTGCCAAGGGACCAGCGACCTGGCAATCGGCGACTTGACAATTAACGAGACTCTGAAGTTTTCCGGCAACAGCGTGCGCATCAAGCGGGACAACTTCCTCTATCACGGCACGCTGTTGTACGACTTCGACCTGAAGCTGATCGACGCCTGCCTGGCGATGCCTCCCCGCCAACCCGACTATCGCCGGGGCCGATCGCACGCCGACTTTGTCACCAACCTGCCACTCGAGGTGTCGGCCATTCGCCGCTCGCTGGTCGCCGCTTGGGATGCCGTCAAGCTTCGCGCCATCTGGCCGGAAGCCCAAACCGCCCGCCTGGTAGCCGAGAAGTACAGCCGGCCGCAATGGAACGAGCAGCCGTGATAGTTGGGCTAGCCCGTCAGCGTGAAGGGCTGGCGCTGGCTGACGACGGTGCCGTCGGGCCAGGTGACGCGGGCTTCGACGTGGTGTGAGCCGGGCGTCAGGTCGGTCGTGTCGCTCAGCAGGCGGTAGTGGTGGCACATCTTCAGCCCGAGCTTTTCGTTTACGGCCGCGAAGGCCGGCATCGGTTGCCAGGGCCCCTGGTCGATGCGGGCTTGAGCGGTCGAGACGTTGGGGGCGTCGTAGCAGTTGAAGACGAAGGGCGTCTCTTTGTGCCGAGGGATAGGTCGCTCAAGGCCGACGAATTCGCCTTGGCGGTCGACGTACGACTCGCACGACGAGCGGTAGCGGTGCGTTATCTTATCGCCGTCGACCGAGACTATCCGGTAGCCGCGCGGCACGTTGTCGACGCCGCGCTCGAATCCCGCGCCGCTTTGGAACCAGCAGCCGCAGAGCGAGATCGACTCGACGTACTCGACCCCGCCCACGCTGATCCGCTCGTTCTCGTGCATGTGGCCCTGCAGCACCAGCCGGACCCCGTACCGGCTGAAGAGATCGGTCAGCTCGCGGTCGTTGGTAATCTCCCAGCAGGGCGAGCCTTTGGGCGAGTGGTTGCGTCGTTCGGGACAGGTCGAGACGATGGGGATGTGTATGCCCACGATGATCGGCTTGCCCTTGGGTTGGGCGGCCAGGTCGGCTTTGAGCCAAGCCAACTCACTCCCCTCAACCGTCCCGTGGACCGCCTGCCAGCCGCTGTCGCCGGGGATCGGCTTGTTGCCGTCGAGCACGATGCAGTGCACGCCGCCGATGTCGAACGAGTAATAGGTGGGTCCGAAGAGCCGTTCGTAGTCGTCGCGCGGGTTCTCGTGTTTCAGCATCATCTCGTGGTTGCCCGCCCCGTTGCGAGTCGGCATCTTGGCCAGATTCATGCACTCCATATACCCGTCGCCCACGCCACCTTGCAGGCAGATATCGCCCTGTGCCCAAAGCAGGGCGGGCGTGGGGTTCAGGCCGTTGATCTCGCGGATGCTGGCCTTCGTCTTGGCCAGCGCCGGGCCGTTCTTCGTGATATGCATGTCGGCTATGAAGGCGATGTCGAAGCGGTCGGGCTGCTCGACGGCGTCCAGTACGAAGTCGGCTCCGGTTTGAAGGGCGGTTGCCAGCGGGCGGTAGAAGGCGTCGGTCCAATAGCCGCGCGGCGTGGTGACGAAGACGAACCGGCCGCTGTCAGCGCCGATGGTCAGCTCGTAGCGGCCCTGGTCGTCGGTCCGCGTAACGCTACGACCGTCGGAGACCAGCACGCCCGCCAGCGGCTTGCTTTGGGACGTCACCCGGCCGCCGATCGTTTGCTGCCCGCCGGCAGCCAGCAGGGGAGTTGCGGTGGCGGCCAGTCCGCTGCCGGCCAGGGAGCGAAGGAAAGTACGGCGTTTCATGGGAATCTCCGGGTGTGTGGCTTTGTTTGTGGGCTACCAAAGATGAACGATAGTTAGCCCGGTCGCCTGCGACCGGAAAATGGGCCGGTTTGTGCTACTTCACCCGTCGCAGGCGACGGGGCTAACACGACTGAATTCTTGCGAATCCAGCTACAACCCCGCGTGTCAGGGCTTCAGGTCGAAGTCGATGGTGTTCGAGCCCGGTGTGACTTCGGCCGCGAGGCCCGACTGGGTGGGGTTGGCGTATCGTGGGGGGATGCGTTGGTCGGGTGCCATGTTCTCGGCGTCCTGGAGCCCTCGGCCGCTTATGATCACGCGATGATAGCCGATCAGGGCGCCGTCGTCGCTGTCGAAGGTTCGCAGGCTGTAGCTGCCGTCGGCCTGGATGTCGCCCACGGCCACCTTGCCGGCGGTGCCCTTGTCCTGGTCGGGCATGAAGGTCACTGAACCCCGGCCGACCGGTTGACCGCCCACGGTTATCTTGCCCGACACGGACGCCGTCTCCGGTCCGCCGCAGCCGCCGGTCGCAAAAAGCAGGGATGCGACGAGGCATCCCGCGAGCAGTCGTGTGTTTCGCAGGCGTGGCATGGTAGTTGATAGTTGATAGTTGATAGTTGATAGTTGATAGTTGATAGTTGAAGCGTCCGCTTGCGCGTTCCGACCTCCGATTTCCGACTTCCGACCTGCGTCTAGGGAACGGCGGCTATCTCGCCATTGTTTCGGGTCCAGAGGCTGCCGAATAGTACCAGGTCGATGTTCTCGGAGAAGAAGTGGGACGAGCCGTCGACCATCAGTGCCTGCACTCCGCCCGGATGGTCGCTAAAGGGTTCGTTGGCGCGCTGGATATTGATACCGTGATCCATCATGTAGACTTGCTGCCCGTCGGCCCAGCGTCCGCCCGCCCCTTCGGTTCGGCCGGCATCTTCACAGACGATGATCGTGCTGCTCGTGCCGTCGCGGACGTCGCGGATCGAGATCACGTCGAACCCCTTCATGAGAGTGTTGTATGTACTATAGTTCAACAGCATACCGGAGCCTATCGCCTGGGCCCAAGGCACGCCACTGCACAAACTGCCGTTCTGGCCGCCGTAGTCGCCTGCCCCCACGTACTTGTGCGAGGTGGTCGGGCAGAGGAACACGGTCAGGTCCACCTTGGCTGCATCTTCGTTGTCCGCGTGGTCCCAGCGGAGCGAGAAGTCGTACCGGTCATATAACGCCTGCTGCTCCAAATGCGGCAGGATCATCGTGGTCCAGCAGTGCTCCAGGTCCGTCGGTTTAGGGTCGCTGCCATCCCGCCAGAAAAGGTTGCCGGGCGGAAAGCACCCGAGCGAGGCGTGGTAGTTGTGCAGCGCAAGCCCTATCTGGCGGAGGTTGTTGCTGCACTGCATCCGCCGGGCAGCCTCCCGCGCTGCCTGCACGGCCGGCAACAACAGCGCGATCAAGATGCCGATGATCGTTATGACCACCAAAAGCTCGACAAGGGTAAAACCGTTTTTCGGGGAGATCCGCGGCAGCCGTCGGCTGGTGGCAATCCTTACGCTCATGTGTAAAGCTCCATTCGCAACACCCGCTCAGCTTTCCTGCCGTCTTCGCCGGCGGCGAACGGACAGTCCCAAGAGCCCCAGACTCAGGAGTACGAGGCTCGATGGTTCGGGGATGCCTTGAATGTACAGCGCGGAGATCTCATCGACCGACAGCAGACGGCCCCAGATTTGTACGTCGTCGATCAGGCCGTCGTATTGATTCGACGGGTTAGTGTTGTCCCATTCCTGGCCGAGACTGAAGAGTATGGCCGAACCCCATTGCGGATGATCGGCGGTGTCCCGGAAGCCGGAGACCTCCTGGCCGTCCACGTAGATCGTGGTGGTTCCGTCCGAGGCGAACGTTCCCGCAAGTAGATGCCACTGCCCGTTGTTGTAACCCGACCCGAATTCCTCGTCGTTAGCACTGGTCGTGGCATTCAGGAAGATGCCCCCGTCCACTCCCGTGCCCATTCGGAAGTAGTTGAGGCTACCAGCGGAGTTGTGGGCGGAGAAGAGTATGTTGTCGCTCATGTCGCTCATCGACAGGCCGTCCAAGGCCGAGTTTCCGCGCGTGGTGTTGAACCACATGCTCACCGTCATCTCGTCGCCGGTTTCCAACTCGCCCGCCAGACCGTTAACCAGAACGTACTGCGAATTGGACTTGCTCAACTTGAGCGCGCCGTCGCCGAGGACCGACTCGCCGATCAGATTGGTGATCGAAGCCTCGCCGACTGCCGTGCCGTCGTTGTCGCCCACCGCGTCGGTGAAGTCGTTGTCGAACGTCCAGTGTGCGCGGCGCGGGTCGAGCGCGTGGGCTACGGCCTGATCGAAGAGTTGGATCCCGTTGGCGTTCATTTCGTCGTACATGTCCTGCGATGGGGCGGTAGGGGTGATCAACTCCATGCTGGAAAAGAACCCGATGTATCGGGATTGGGCTTGCGAGACCGAATTGTCGTCGGTGGTCATTCCTCGCTTCAGCGTGTCGCCCCGCTCATAGACGAATAGCGTAGCCTTGCCATCGCCGGCTCCGCCACCCTGGTACGTGGCCAGGACGTCGGCATCCGCGTGCACGACGCCGTAAGTGAACCCGCCGTCGGCCGTATCGTAGACGGCGGTGCTGCCCGTGCTGAAACCGGCGGTGATCGGATGCGAGTCGTCGTCGATTTGGATGTCCTGCTTGTCGTCGGGCGTATCGGCGTAGTCCGTCCACCTCGCGATTCCCGTCCAGCCGAAATCGTCGTACGAGTAGGCCTCGAAGTTGATGACGGGAATTCGCGAAGTGTGATAGCCCCGTCCACTTGCGGTACTGCTGCTGATAGACCCGCTGATGATAATCAGGTCGGCTCCCTTGGCGACCGCGTCGGCATAGTTGCCGTTGTTTGGCGTGGTGCTGTCGTTCATGCGGTGGACGGTATGTCCCAGATCGCTAGAAAGATGCGTTATCAATCCGTCATCTCTGCCGTCTTTGCTGACGTAGTAAACCGTCGCCGCGCGGCTGGCGGTAGCACAGAGCAGAATAACACAGACGGCCGGAAGCGCGAGTGTGCCGATCAACGGTAATCGTGTCTTCATTGGTTCATCTCCTGTTGGCTCGCGGAAAGCGAAAATTGGCGATTGCAGTGTCGTCGTCTTCGGGGTCTTCGTTGAAAGTGATCTTGGTGATCGGTTTGTCGGAAACAACGCCGAGAAAGCCTACGGTTCCGCTCGCGCCGCCGGGAACCGCCTTCGTGCTTCCCAGCAGTTTGCCCGAGGGACCGTAAACAGCCAGTATCTCACTGGCGGAAGGTGCATTATCGCACAAGTCAACGGCGAAGGCAAGCAATTGTGGCCCCGAGGTGATTTCCAGCTTCCAGTCGTCGTCCTCGAACTTGTCGCCCTTGCCGACCGCCAGGGCATTGACGAAGGCGGGCGGCATCTTGGCGTTGCCGCTGGTGTCCTCGAACACAAACCCATGTCCGGGACCGCTGCCCGGCTGGAGAATGGTCAAGCGGAAACCCCGCGCCAGACCCGTCTTGGCCCCTTGGAACGTGAGCACCGGACCGAGGTCCTGGTTGCGGGCGGGGGGGCCGGCCACTTCGTCGGCCAGGGCAACGCTGGATGCTATCGTGCGCAGTGTCTCCACGCGGCCCACCTTGGCCAGCCAGGCCGACTCGTTGGTGAAGAAGCGCACTCGGGCCGGCCGTTTCGGCATGGCGCGAGTGAATCGCTCCCGGTCAGCGGTTTCTTGATCGGTCTGTACGCCCCGAGTGTCGAATCGGGCCGACTCGTTCGCTTGCAGGCGGACCTTCTGTTGTTGGCCGTTGCGGCCGACTTCGACCGCGCCGGCAAAAACATGGACCTCGGCCGCGCCGTCCGCGTCCACGCACATGCCGAACTGCGTGCCCAGGTCGACCACGCTTAGCCGAGGCGTACGGACGGTGAACCCTACCGCGTCGTCGGGCACGTCGGCGGCAAGCGAGCCGGCGTGCAGCAATCCGCCGTTTTCCGTTTCCGGCTCAAAGCGGGCCGGCCCTTCCAGAATGATCACCGTGCCGCTGTCGAACTTGATCTCGGCCAGCCCGGCGACCAACTCGAGCCGGCGGCCGGCCTTTAGAAATTGTCCCAAAAGCGGAGCGCCCTCACCCCGGCCCTCTCCCAGAGGGAGAGGGTGACTTTGCTCGTCGGCCCAGCGGCAGTCGGCACAACGGGTAAGCCGGGCCACGTAGGTCGTTCCAACCGCCGGCTCCCGCTGGGGGCTATCATCGAAATACAACGGCGCGGTCCAAACGGCCAGGCCCGCCAGCAGTCCGCCGATAACCAGGCCGGCAACTAAAACCGGCAAATGTGATTGACTGGTAAGAAACCCGATCCCTTGCTGTATCGTGTCGCCCAGGAAACCGAGGATTGGCGAACGGGAGGATGTGCCCGACGCATCGCCCGACCCATCACCCGACGAGGGATGCAGCCGCTGCTCGCGAAATCGCCACAACATGCAGGCGTGAAGGTCGATGTAGGCAGCCAGAAACAGCTTCGACTGCTCGTCGGAGCGAAGCAGCGCGTCGAGCCGGTCCCGCTCGTCGAGCGTGAGCCTGCCCTCGACCAGCTTATCGGCCAACTGCCAGAGGTCGGGCCGGTCGGGGCTCAGCTTCTTGGGAGATATGCTCATCAGGCCTCCTCCCCGCCGAGTGCCTGGTCCAAACACTCGAAGAGAACCCGCCGGATACGCTGCAAGCGTTTATACAATGCGTCGGGCCGCAGCCCGAGCTGCTCGGCTATCGTTCTGATCGTCTCGCTGCCCAGGTAGCAGCGCTCGATCAGCTTGTGTTGTCGCGTCGGGAGTTTACCCAGGCAGTCGGCAAGGGCCCGACGCCGATCCTCGAGCACTTGCTCCGAGTCGAGTCGAACCCGGGCGACCTCGGCCATCAACTCGTCGCTCAGTCCGATCCGCTCTCGCCGCCCCTTGCGTTTGAAGTTGCGCGCGACGTTCAAAGCCACGCCGCACGCCCAGGGCAGAAACTCGCGAGTCGGATCGTATTGCTCCCACTTCTCCCAAAGGACCAGGCAGGTTTGCTGGAAGACATCCTCGGCGTCGTCCCGATCGGCCAGCAGCGTGACGATGTAGCCGTACACCTGCCGCTGCGACCTCACAAACCGTTCGGTGAAGCTATTCTTTTGATCGGGACTCATTGTGCCACATCACGGGTGCAAGTTGCCCGGCCCAAGAGGCGTGGTCAACACGGGCGTAGTCAACGACGGGCAAGAAAATTCTCCCCTACATCATATTGTCGCCAGGTCCGAAAACCTGACAAAAACCGGGGAAATTGGCCGAAATAGCCGCCAGCGGGAGCTGGCGGTTGCTTTGCGGTTTGGGCAACCGCCAGCTTCCGCTGGCAGATATCGTGGGATGAGGTCCCCCCGGATTAGAAAAATGCCAGCAGCGGCCGGCCCGCACGCTCACCCCAAACCGCCTGTTTTCGCGCTACCGGGGGCACAATTTACACAAGGCGCGGCCCACACCCCGCCATGGTGGGTGTGTGCCGTGGACGAAATAAGTCATTTCCCTAATATATTGCGATCCCCGGTTGCAATAAGTCGGTTAATTGGTAGACTGAGTCACTTAGCGTGTATTGGTAACAAGTAAATGTAGGTAGAGGTTCCATTAGAAACGGTGTGAGAAGCCTGGCTCGCCAGCAGCATTCTCGTGCCTGCCGACGTAGAGGACTTGCGGTAGCAGATGACTATTACGAAAGATCGAAAGACCGAGCTGATCGGGCAGTTCAAGCAGAGCGACAACGACACCGGTTCCCCCGAAGTGCAAATCGCCATCCTGACCACCCGTATCATTGGGTTGACCCAGCACTTGCGAACCCACAAGAAGGATTTCGCCAGTCGACGCGGTTTGCTGATGCTGGTCAGTCGTCGACGTCGCCATCTGGATTACCTGAAGAAGGTCGATCCGCAGCGATATCTCGATGTGATTCAGCGTCTCGACATTCGTAAGTAGTTTGGCGCGCGGGCAGCCCGGCGCGGGCAACCCAAGGCAAACAGATCAAGAGTCCTTTTCGCCCTCCCAAGTCGGCTTGCCCGTAACACGATGTTGACGGTGCGCCGGCAACTGGCCGGTCAAAGGTGACGCCTCCGCGCGTTTCAAGCGTGGGAGGTTGGGTCGACGGTTGGTCGCCCCACTCGAGCGCTTCTCGCCGCACCCTTTCTTTTTGGAACTCGCAACGTAGGCAAAGGTAGGATTGAACATTGAAAGTACGTGTTGAAAAACAAATTGGAGCGGGAACTCTTTCCATCGAAACAGGTGAGTACGCGAAGCAGGCGTCCGGCAGTTGCCTGGTGCGGTACGGCGACACAGTCGTGTTGTGTACGGCCACGACCGGCCCACCCCGACTGGGTATCGATTTCTTCCCGCTGACCTGTGACTATCGGGAACGGGTTGCGGCGGCCGGCAGGTTCCCCGGCGGTTTCCTTAAACGCGAGGGGCGTCCCACTCTCAAAGAGACGTTGACCGCCCGATTGATCGACCGGCCCATCCGGCCCCTGTTTGCCGAAGGCTTCAACGACGAAGTGCAGTGTCAGGCCTTCGTAATGGCCAGCGACCGGCAGAATGACGGCGACGTACTGGCGATGAACGGTGCGGCAATCGCCTGTCTGCTCTCGCCCATGCCTTTCTTGGGCCCCATCGCCTCGGTACGGATGGGCTACGTCAACGGCGAGTTCATCCCCTTCCCCACCCAGGACCACCTGGAAGAGAGCGACCTGGACCTGATCGTTTCCGGATCGAAGGACGCCGTGCTGATGATCGAGGGCTTCGCCCGGGAGATGGACGAGGAGACCATGCTCAAGGCCATCGCCGCGGCCCACGATGCGATCAAGCAGATTTGCGAGCTGCAGGAGGAACTGTACGAGAAGGTGGGAGTGCGGAAAGCCGAATACGTGATTCCCGAATCGGACGGAGTTTTCGATTCGGTCAAGGAGAAATACCAAGACGCCCTATCCGAGGCAATGCGGACCGAGGGCAAGCTCGCCCGGGCGGAAGCTTGCAGCGAGGTTAAGGATCGAGCCAAGGCGGAGATGATCCCCGACCCGAACGCCGACGACGCCATTTCGTCGCAGGCGTTTGGCAAAGCCTGGCACGAACTGGAAAGTTGTGTCATCCGCGCCCAAATCCTCGGCGGCACCCGAGCCGATGGGCGAGATTCCGTCACCTTGCGGGATATCGAGTGCGCGGTCAACGTTCTTCCGCGGGTACACGGCTCGGCGAAGTTCCAGCGCGGCGAAACCCAGGCCCTGGTCACGGTAGCCTTGGGCACCGGTCGCGACGAGCAGCGCGTGGACGGGCTGATGGAGGAGTACACCAAGAAGTTCATGCTGGACTACTACTTCCCGCCCTTCTCGGTCGGCGAGTGTCGGCAGATTCGAGGCCCCGGACGCCGCGAGTTCGGCCACGGTGCCCTGGCCGAGCGGAGCGTCAATCCGGTCCTGCCGGCTCCCGACGACTTCCCCTACACGGTCCGCGTCATGTCCGACATTCTGGAGTCGAACGGCTCCAGTTCGATGGCCAGCGTTTGTGCTGCCACGCTTGGACTGATGGCGGCCGGCGTGCCGATCACCAATCCGGTGGCCGGCATATCGGTCGGTCTGGTCAAGGAGAGCGACGATCGCTGGGTCCTGTTGACCGACATTCTCGGCGACGAGGACCACTTCGGCGACATGGACTTCAAAATTGCCGGAACGCAGAACGGCATCACCGGAATCCAACTCGACCTGAAGACCAACGGCATCAGCCAAGAGATCATTCGCGCCACGCTCAAGCAATCGAGAGAAGCTCGGATCGAAATCCTGCGGACGATGCTCACCACCATCTCGCGACCCGCGGGTGAAATTTCCGACTGGGCACCGCGACTGCTGCGGACCCACATCGACCCGGACAAGATCGGCCTGCTGATCGGTCCCGGCGGAAAAACGATTCGCGCCATCCAGGAGGCCACCGGCGCTTCGCTCGACGTGGAAGACGACGGCACGGTAACCGTCGCCTCGGCCGACGCGGCAGGAGCCAAGAAGGCTCTCTCGCAGGTCGAGGCGCTGACCGCGGCTGTCGAGGTGGGCCGGATTTACGACGGCCGAGTCACCAGCGTCAAGGACTTCGGCGCGTTCATCGAGATCCTGCCCGGCAAGGACGGGCTCTGTCACATCAGCGAGCTTTCCAACGAGTACGTCTCCAGCGTGGCCGACGTCTGCAAGGTCGGCGACGAGATGCAGGTCAAGGTCATCGCCGTCGACGACCAGGACCGCGTCAAACTCAGCCGCAAGGCCGTCCTGCTGGAAGAGGCCAACGCCGACGCCGACGCTTAACGTCGACAAGCCAAAGCCATGCCGGCAAACCAACCGGCGACGCTCCAAGACGCGACACGAAACTGCAACCCAACCCCGCCAAACACGATCGGCGGGGTTGGCGTGGCGGTTTAGCGCGGTGCCGGATAGCGTTGGGTGCCACTGCTGGCTTGTCCAGCAGTGCAAAGCGCAAGGCCCGCAAAAACACTGCTGGGCAAGCCAGCAGTGGCACCCGAGTCACCAGTTCCGGTGAGTAGTAACATGCCTCCCTTGTCCGGCCCCGATCCAAACGACGTCAACCAGAAGCTGCTCGAGCAGTACACCGAAATCGCCCGACTGGCCGGCGCGCTGGCACACGAAATTCGCAACCCGCTCTCCACGATCCGGCTGAACATGGAGCTGTTGGCCGAGGACCTCGGCGAGGGCGAGACGCCCGGCCAGCGCCGCGCCATGGCCAAGGTCGACGTGGTTCAAATGGAATGCCAGCGGCTGGAAGATCTGCTGGACGACTTCCTCAACTTCGCCAAGGTTCGCCAACTGCAACTGCGGCCGGTGAACCTCAACGACGTGATCCGTCGGGTGCTCGATTTCTTTCTACCCAAGGCCGAAGCGGCCGGGATCGATGTGCTCGACTATCTGGCCGCCGATCTGCCGACCGTGCAGCTCGACCGCGAGGCCTTTCACGCCGCGCTTCTGAACCTCGTATTGAATGCCGAGCAGGCCATGCCCGACGGAGGCCAACTGGTCATCCGCACGTTCGAGACGGCCGACGGCGTTGCCCTGCGGCTGATCGATACCGGCTGCGGCATGGACGAAGAAACCCGCTCGCGGATATTCAAGGCGTTCTTCTCCACCAAGCGTGGCGGGTCCGGCCTGGGGCTCCCCTCGGCCCGAAAGATTATCGAAGCCCACGGCGGCCAGATTATCGTCCAGAGCGAGGTTGGCCGCGGCACGCAGTTTACCGTCAAGTTGCCCACGCCGGCGAGGCTTGCCACGGATTGAGGGGCGAGAGTTGATAGTTGATAGTTGATAGTTGATAGTTGATAGTTGATAGTTGATAGTTGATAGTTGATAGTT
>CAZDHN010000019.1:0-21199 GCA_964505115.1 uncultured Planctomycetaceae bacterium | reverse complement strand
TCGAAGGAATCCAGGCACCGCAACTGAGCATCCAGAAATTCGCCCCACAAGAAATCCAGGTCGGCAAGCCGGCCGTGTTTCAGGTTAAGGTACGGAATACGGGACAAACGGTTGCCCAGGGCGTGGAGATTCGCGACCAGATTCCCAAGGGTACACAGTTGATCGGCACCACGCCCCGAGCCAGCCGCGGCGCGGGAGGCGAGTTGGTTTGGGAACTGGGTACAATGCAGCCGGGCGCTGAGGTCTCGGTCGAGGCCAAGCTGATGCCGGTCGCCGAGGGCGAAGTCGGCAGCGTGGCCACGGTGCATTTTCGTGCCGACGTTTCCGCGCGGACGATCGCCACGAAGCCGCAACTGGTCATCAACGTCTCCGCGCCACACCAATTATTGATCGGCGAGCAGGTGGCGCTTTCCATCGAGGTTTCCAACCCGGGCAGTGGAATTGCCACGGGCGTGGTATTGTCGGAGCACGTTCCGCCCGAGCTGCAACACTCGGCCGGCGCTCAGTTGGAATACGAGATCGGCAACCTGAAGCCCAATGAGAGCAAAAAACTCGATTTGGTTCTAACTGCCGCCCGAGCCGGTTCGGTCGTCAATGTTCTGACGGCTCGCGGCGACGGCAATTTGCGTACCGAGGAACGGCAGGAACTCGAGGTAACCGCTCCCAAGTTGGATATTGCCTTGTCGGGTCCCAAGCGACGTTTCCTGGAACGGGAAGCTACCTACACGGCAACGTTGAGCAACCCCGGCAGTGCCCCGGCCCGACAGGTCGAGCTGGTTGCCCATCTGCCGGTCGGCCTGAAGTTCGTAAGCGCCAACAACGCCGGACACTACGAGGACGCCACGCGCAGCATCCACTGGCACCTGGAGGAGTTGCCGACCAGCGAGACGGGGTCGGTACAGTTGACCGCGATGCCGGTCGAGGCGGGTCAGCAGAAGCTGCGTTTTTCGGGAACCGCCGAGAAGGGGCTTTCCGTCGAGAAGGAACAGCCCGTTCTTATTGAAGGCATCGCCGCCATTCTGTTTGAAGTTGTCGACGTTGCCGATCCGATCGAGGTCGGTGGCGAAACAACCTACGAGATTCGCGTCTTGAACCAGGGGTCGAAGGCGGCCAGCAACGTGCGTCTGGCCGTGCTGCTTCCGGCCGAAATGCGACCGGTCGCCGCCGAGGGTCCAACTCGGCACAACATCAACGGCACGCAGGTGTTGTTCGACGGGCTGTCGCGTCTTGCACCGAAAGCCGATACAACCTACCGCGTCCGCGTCCAAGGTCTCCAACCCGGCGACCAACGGGTACGCGTCCAACTACTGACCGACGATATGCGCAGCCCGGTGACCAAGGAAGAAAGCACCCAGGTTTACTCCGACGAGTAGCCCTCGCATCAGTCGGCCACCAATTTCCTTGCCAACCAACAGCCCCCGCCACCCGAGGCGAGGGCTCTTTTCGTTGGAGCGGCGACACCGTGGTAGCTGAATTCGCAAGAATTCAGACGAATCTCGCACACGGGCTGAATTCTTGCGAATCCAGCTACAAACGTGTTCCTACGGCAATAGCCGCCAGCGGAGTGGCACAACCAACCAATGGACGCTGACCACTTTTTCGGGCCCGACCCCGGGTTTTGTGGTCAGCCCCCTTCGCCATACCGGATATTGCGGTATAGTACGGGTTGCGAAGATTGGAGCGCGACCATGAAATGTCCATACTGCCAAGCAGATAACGATCGGGTGATCGACTCGCGGGCGCGTGAGGACGGTTACGCCATTCGGCGGCGTCGCGAGTGCCTGGCGTGCAAAAGGCGTTATCGGACTTGCGAGCGGATCGAACGGACGAGCATCAAGATCGTCAAGAAGGCCGGCGACCGGGTTCCGTTTGATCGAAGCAAGATCAAGCAGGGCCTGGAGAGAGCCTGCTGGAAACGCCCGATCAGCGACGATAAACTCGAGGCGATTGTGATGGCCCTGGAGAACCACATCGAGGCCAACTTTGACGCGGAAGTGGAAAGCCACCTGCTTGGCGAGTTTGTAATGCAACAGCTCCGAGAATTGGACGAGGTGGCCTACGTGCGATTTGCCAGCGTCTACCGTCAATTCGAGCACGTCAACGATTTCGTCGACGAGCTTCGCCCCCTGCTCTCCGAATCCCCAAGACCGCCCAAGTAGGGCGGCAGGGCCACCTTGGCTCGGACTATTCATCACTTGATCGTAACCCGAAGCGTGAGCGAGGGAAGCCGTACGAGTTCGGTACTCCACCCGTAACGTCTACGATCAGACAGTGTGTCGTGGCAAGTGCCAAGCCAAATGTGAGAGAATCCACGAAGCGTCCCTCGCTTACGCTTCGGGTTACGATTCGCCCGTGAATAATCCCGCCTACGCTTTTCGGCTGATGACGAAGTCGACGAGTCGTTCGAAGGCGTCGCGGGCCGTCTCATCGGCGATGCCGTCCAGTTGGTCGACGGCCTTGCTAGCGAAGCCGAGGGCCTTTTCGCGGGCGTAAGCGAGAGCGTCGGAGTTGGCAAACCAGGGTTGCAGGGCTTGTAGCTTGTGATTATCGGAGCGGGCGAGGATGGCCAGCACCTCCGGCCGGTGCCGGTCGTCAAGCTGGTCGAGCAGGCGGATCAGGGGCAAAGTCGCCTTCTGCTTCAACAGGTCGGTCCCCAGCGACTTGCCGGTAGTGCCTTCGTCGCCCAGCACGTCGAGCATGTCGTCGACCACCTGGAAAGCGATGCCCAGGTAGCGGCCAAAGCGGGTGAAGGCCTCGCGCATTTCGGGCGTGGCCCCGGCCAGATGAGCGCTTACCTGACAGCAGCAGGAGATCAGGGCGGCCGTCTTGCCGGAGATAATGTCGAGGTACGCTTCCTCGCTCAACTCAAAATTGCCCCGGCTCTCGACCTGTCGCAATTCGCCTTCACACATCGCCCGGGTTGCTTCGCTGATAGCCTGGTTTGCAAACGAGCTATCCAGCGAGTTGGCCATGCAGATGGCCTGGGAGAAGAGGTAGTCGCCAAGCAGGATGCTGGTTTCGTTGTCCCAGCGGGCGTTGACCGTATCGAGGTGTCGCCGGATGGCGGCCTCGTCGAGCACGTCGTCGTGGATCAGCGTGGCCGTATGAATCATCTCGACCGTGGCGGCCAGCGTGATGTGCTTCTCGTCGAGCCGGCCGCAAGCCTTGGCACTTAGAAGCACCAAGGCAGGCCGCATGCGCTTGCCGCCCAGCCGAAAGCCGTGCTTGACCAGACGGTCGACAAACGGATGCTTGCTGGTGAGATGCTCGCGGAGGATCCGTTCGACCGCGTCCAGTTCCGCTTGGATCGGCGCGTACAGATCGCGAAGCTCTTGCGAGAATTTCGGTTTACGCTCGATAGCTTGACTCATTATTATACTCAACGCGGTCACAAACTGAGGTTCCGCCTTATTATGTAATGACGTCAAAAGCGCGGTTCATGGCCGTGCGTGGTATAGGTTCTTCACCGCCGTCGATACTAATCCGGACTATCGCCTGAAACGTCGGGACGCCTGACAAAATGTCCGCTCCGTCCCCCCGACTTCTCCTCCAGCCTGACTTGCTCGACCACCATTCCCCGGTCGACCGACTTGCACATATCGTAAATCGTCAACGCGGCCACGCTGACCGCAACCAGCGCCTCCATTTCGACTCCGGTCCGGCCCGTAACTCGGGCCTCGGCCTCGACCGCAATGCTAGTCTCGTCCGGAAAATCGAAGGAAAGCGACACCGCGTCCAAAGGCAGCGGGTGAGCCAACGGAATCAGGTCGGCCGTCCGCTTCGCCGCCATTATGCCGGCCAATCGGGCGACCTCGATCACGTCGCCCTTGGCAACCTCGCGATCGCGGACCAGCCGTAGCGTCTCCGCCCGCATCCTTACCAGGCCGCTGGCCTTCGCCGTGCGAAGCGTAACGCCTTTCTCGCTCACGTCGACCATCCAGCTGGCCCCGCGAGAGTCAAAATGGCTAAGGCGGCTCATTGCGTCGTCCATGGTGCCGGCGGGTCGAAAGGGGCGAAACCTCATTCTAATACACTTGGTCCGTTCGTCGAAAGGCCTCCCGGCCCCGATTCCATAAAGCCGCGACCGTTGGTCGCGCACGAGGCAGACAGTCGCGGGGTTTTCCGAAACTCTCAGCGCGACCAACGGTCGCGGCTTTATGCACTAGAGATGTCTACTTTCCCCCAATTTCCACCACTCGAACCAGCCATACCCCCTGCTTGTTGTATTCAGCCACCACCCTGCCTGAATCAAGCAAACCGGCAACTTGGGTAAGATCGGCCTTGCGGTGATAGATCACCGCGTAAGTGTGCAACGAGGCGGGCGGAGGGTTGTTTGGATCCCAACCAACCAGATTGACGCCCGACCGCATGAGCGCCGGCGACGATATCCGCACGGCCGGTGCTTGGAACGGTGCCAGGTTGGGGCCGAAGAGCACGACCTCGGAGTCGGCCAGCCGAGCGGCATCGGCCAGGAGGCTTTCTCTTATCGAATCGCCCCAGTAGGTTGCCTCGAACCCAAGCTGATCGGCCCCGCCGAGTCCGCCCACCAGAAGGCTGTAATGACTCAATTGGCACGGATGATACGCCACCAGGCCGATCCCTTGCAGGGCGACAAACAGGCCGACCGCTGCTACTCGAAACCGGAACGATAGCCGACCGAGCCGTTGATGTTCCGCCGTCCACTTGGCTCCAACGCCCACCATTATGGCCCAAAGTGGGAAGACCATGAGGAACAATCTGACACCGTCGTAGACGGGCACGCCCGGCCAGGTGAAGACCAACAGCACGAAGCCGGCCACCGAGACGACCAGCGTCAGGCCCGGTTCCGACTTCCATTGGCGGCACCTCGACCAGAGTCCCGCCGCACCTAGCAGGAGCAGACCCGCCGGCAAGGCCACGACGAGCATCACCCAGGGATAGTGCCAGGGCACGTCTCGATCGGCCCAGACTTCGCCCAGGTAGAAGAGGTTGATTGCTTGCCGGCCGGTTGCCGTACATAGGTATTGCCGCAGATGGTCCAGCGGCTCCAGCCAGAGCCACGGCCAGCCGGCAAACATGGTAAGAATCCCGGCGGCGAACCAGGCGGCCAGCGGTCCGGCCGCCCGACGCCCCATCCGCCAGCACAGCCAGACGGCGATCGGTGGCAGCAGCAACAGCCCGTGCATCCGCGTGAGCAGGGCCAAGCCCCAAACGACGCCAGCCAGCGCGAAGTAGCCCCATCGCCCCTCGCGTCGGGCGGCCTCGGCCACGGCCAGCACGGCCGCCACGAAGAACAGCGTGGTCAGCATATCGAGCGCCGCCAGATGCGCATGGGCGAACAGCCGGGGCACCAGCAGCACGGCGGCCGCGGCGACCGTTCCCGCCAGAGCGCCCTCCGCCTGCGCCGTCCATAGCCCGACAATCAGAACCAGCAGCCCGAAGGCCAGTGCCGGAGCGAATCGGGCGGCCGCAATCGAGATGACCGATGGGTTGTCGGGAGCCGGGTCGAACAGGTGGTGCGTGCAGCCGAGGATCCAGTTACCCAGTGGCGGGTGGACGGGCGGACCGTCGGGCGTCCAGGGGAAATTCCGCCGAATGTTGCCCGGCGCGAAGAAGCCGGGCCCCTGATGACGAAGTGCGGATACCAGATTCTTGCCGACCGCCACGTGGTACAACTCGTCGCAAGTAACGCCCGGCCCCGTCGTACCGGGCGCCAGCGTGGCCAACGTGGCCACAGTAGCCAATAGAGCCACGGCCACCGGTCCCGCCCGGCTGTTCAGTGCGATTGACGTCATGTCGTGTGAGTCATCCGGTTTTGGGGTAGCTGGATTCGCAAGAATTCAGCAGCAATACCAAGGACCGAATTCTTGCGAATCCGGCTACGCTTCCGAACCTGCAATATGACCTTACCCCGGTCCGCTTTCAAGCCGAGCGCGCCACCGTACCACAATAGTGGGGACATCGCCCACCCGGGCTGTGATTTATTTCGCACAAAACGTTGTTGCGGACACTCGATTCGATTATGCTCCAGGTGTGGATTTGTCTGTTCTTGTCTTCGCCGTGGAGTGGTTGAGATGAAATTCAGCAGCGTTCTACCAATTGGCTGTCTTGCAATCGTGGTTCTAACGGCCGCGTCGCTCGAGTTAACCGGCGCTGTGACCTGGGACGGTGGCGGTAGGACCAAGGACTGGACGCAACCGACCAACTAGGATACCGACGCCCTGCCGATCGATTCGGCCACGTTTGACGACACGGCCACGGCCGCCCAGGGCACGGTGACCAGCATCGTCGACGAAGATTACCTTGTCGGCGAGTTGAACTTCAAGCAGACCGACGGCACTGCCACCGGCTTGCACACGATGGAGATCGCCAGCGGCGCTACGCTGACGGTTGACGGTGACCCCGGCGTCTCGACCTCCAACGCGATGGTCGTCGGCGTCGTTGACAGCGGCGGCGCGACTACCCGTACGGATATCACGGGCGACGGCACACTCTCGATCAACAGCCCGACCAAGGACATCATCATCAGCGGCGGCAGCACCAGCAAGCCGGCCTCCTTCGCCGCCCTCGACATGTCGGACCTAGCCACGTTCGAGGCCACGGTGAACGAGTTCCACGTGGGGACTGGCCGCTTCCGGTACAACGCGCAGGCGACCCTGGCCAAGACGAACACCATTATCGCCGACACCATTTTTGTGGGGGCATGCAACCATACGGCCTCCAACGCGATTATGGGGCTGGGCAAGACCAATACGATCAATTCCGACGAGATCATCGTCGGCGCCGCCCGCAACACCGCCACACTTCAGTTCGACCCTGACCTGTCGGACACACCCACGCCCTCGGTCGCAATCCGCGGCAAGACGGGCGGATCGAGCCGGGCACTCCTACGGCACGCTCGACATGGCCGGCGGCACCCTCATCGCCGGCTCGATGACCCTCGACGAGGTGTGCGGACACGGCGACCCCAACGACACCGATCCGTCTCCCTCGGTCAGGGCCACCGGAACGTTCAACCTTTCGGGCAACACGGCCACGGCCACCGTCAACGGCAACCTCACCCTCGGCCACCACACCAGCACCGGTACGGCTGCCGCCACCGGCCTGATCAACGTCACCGGCGGCACGCTTAACGTGACGGGCAATCTGGTCGAAGGGACCGGCGGAGCCACCTCGATCAGTACGGTCAACCTCGAGGATGGAACGCTGACCGTCGGCGGCGACCTGATCGTCGATACGCTCAACTTCACCGGCGGCACGCTGCACGTCGGAACGCTCGGCTTCGATTTGGAGCAGAATGGCGGTACGTTGGCACCGGGTAACTCGCCCGGGACCACGTACATCACGGGCGACTACGACCTGAACAGCGGCGTGCTCCAGATCGAGATGAATGAGTATGATCAGGGGGCCGATCCGGGCTACGACTTCGTGAACGTTAGCGGAGACGCCAATCTGAACGGCACACTGGCTGTCGTCTTTCTCGATGGGTTCAAGCCGGCCGTCGGTGATTTCTTCGACGTGCTGACCGCGGCGGATATCACGCTGGGGCTCGGCGTCTTCGGCCTCGATCAGAGCGCAGCGCCATGGGAGGGTGGGTTCGTATTCAGCGTGGTCGTCGGCGGCAACGGCGAGATCCTCCGCCTCAGCGCCGTGCCCGAGCCCGCCAGCCTAATCATTCTGGCCCTCGGCGGCCTCTGCCTGGCATTTTTCCGGCGACGAAGAAGGTAAGCACCGGCGGGTGGCACTGTTGAGGTGTGCCACTGGCTCCGCCAGTGCTTTCGTCGGCACTCTCAAGCCGGCGGACATGCCACGGCTCACTGGGCAGAAGATCCAATCGGCGCACGGACGGCCGGTGTGCCATTCGTCCTTCATCTGCCTAAAACACGATGGAACCTCAAAAACTCCCAAGGCACTGGCGGAGCCAGTGGCACCCGGCGACTCGCACTAGTCGCCACCGTCGGCAAGGGAGCCACGCGGCGCACGGAAAAAGCCGAGACCTGTCTGGCTCGGCTACTTCAACGTACCCAAGAAAAGATTATCCGTCGCGGGGGTCTATCCGCGACGGTTTAATCAAATCGGCGAGTTGGATAAAGGAGGATGGCTCCCGGGGGAGCAAAGCCTCAGACTAACTCTTTCTTGGCACCGATCAACGTTTTAAGTCGCTCGGCCAGTAGAGCCGCATCGAACGGTTTCTTGAACGTCTCGTTGATACTCGAACGATCGAAGCTCGTTGAGCTACCGTCGTCGGGCAACAAGGCGATGAGGATTATCTCGGAGAACTCGCTGTTGCGCCGCAGATTTTGGCAAATCTGCAACGATTCAGTTCGTCCGATCGAGAAATCCACGATAATACAGTCGGGATGGAAGCTTTCGGCTTGAATCCCGGCATCGAAACCACTCGCGGCAACAGCGACCTTAAAGGATCGCTCCAGGGGTAACTCTCGCTTGAGGTTCTCGGTCAAGACCTGATCCTGAGCAACGATTAGGACCTTGGCCATGGCCTCGTCTTCCAGGTCACCCAACGGCATTCCGTGTTCCTTGAGAAACTTGATCAAGTACTCGCGGGGAATGCGTCGGTCTTGCGATCCGGGAATCCGATACCCCTTCAACCGGCCCGAGTCGAACCACTTACTTACGGTGCGCGGGGCCACCTTGCAGATCTTAGCGACCTGACCAGTTGTGAAGACCTTCATGGCAGGCTCTCCAATTATTCGCTGGCTTGGTTGAACTTCGCTTTGGAGGTCTTTCAACCCGGCCAAAGCCTCACAGCCCCTTGCTCGCGGAAACAGGCCATTTTTCGCGTTCCATCTTGCCGGCTTACTGACCGGCTGGCCGTCCGCAAACATCTGGGTCGGGGTTATACGTAATTCGCTTCAATTGGCTGTGGCTCAGTTCCTTCTGACCCGCGCCGCACTAATCACATCGGCAACCTGGGTATCCGGAAACCAGGGAAAATCCGTAAAATAGAGAAGGTACGTTTCAACCATCCCAGCACGAACTTCCACTCCCGCCCGGCACAATCACCCAGTGAACCACTTCCTCAGGGGGGCGAGCAAACAACCGGCCACGGGACATCTTGGGCCGACTGGTGAAGGCAAAAGCCTTCTTACACGCTGCACGGTCGAAAACTGCGGCTTCGTCTATTATGTAATAGCGATAAAAGCGTAGTTCATGGCCATGCGTGGCATAGGCAGGTTCCCCCCTGCAACTTATCCCGACACTGGGCGACCCCGTGTACGAAGTCGGTCTGCCGGAACAAGTCTTCCGAGAATAGTGTCGAGCCAAATCGGGGTCTTACTTTAGAAACTTTTCCCGGTTGTAGCGAGCAATCCGGAAATGACACTCTTGCCGAACCTGCCAAACCACGCGTTTGACCCAATCATTTCGACATGTTCCGTTGTATGGATTATTCGGGCCGGCGACAGATTCACGCCATGCTTCCCACTCATTTACAAATGCAAAAGATACGCAAAACAATTGCGTCAGACCAACTGGCGAGTTTCGGGAAATGGCCGCGCCGGCGGCAGAAAGAGAAAAGAGGAGACCTTTGACGGTTAGGAAACTGAGTAGGCGGCTGGCGGCTGAACGCGTTGAAGCCCCGGAAAACATGGGCCCGAAGCATCGCTGGGCGTGATTCTCCGTTTGCGCCAGATCAATGGCGGGGGGAAATGGTGAGAGTGGAAAGAAACGGGGGCAGGGGGAAGGAAGAAGAGGAGAAGAAAAGAGGGGGACAGAGGGGAAAGGTAGAAACGTTGGATGGAGGTGCCAAGTCCATCAAGAAACAGGAGCGACAAGCAGGTAAACTCCACTCGCTCGACGATTCATCGCCCTGGGGCTTCGCTACGTTCAGCCGCCAGCCACCCATCGTGAACTGCGGTAAAAAGGAACGCGACCGCGATCCGGCCCCTCAGTTTGCCACCACAAGCGCATCCTGTGCCTTGCGAGGGAGTTTGACGAGAATGAAGTATGATTCTGGATACAAGTAGTCTTCCCCGGATTCATCGACGACTCGCAAGTAGCCGTCTTTTGTCGCGCGCTGGTCGGGGAGGGTCTGGTATATTTTGCGCAATTCCAGATCGTCACACTCGTCGTTTCTCACGCAAATCGCAAACTTCTGTTCTTTCCGCTGTGTTGTCATGATCCTTAGCTCAGCAACCGTTTGATTTTCATCTTCCTTTTGCCAATCCCGTGGGCCTCATACCAGTGGATTTCCGCCTTGCAGCTTCTTCCGTTGGCCAGACGCACGGTGGCAACGCCCTTGAGTTTCCGCCACCGGCCGTGGCCATACTGCTTACGCAGTCGCATAATGTCCCGAATCCGGCCGCCGATGCCTATCGTTTCGATATCCTTGATATTGCCGATAATCTGAAAAAGCATGTCGAAGCTTAACAACTGGAACGCCAGATTGCAAGACTTGACCACTGCAACGGGAGTCAGGCCGCTTGGGGCTCATCTTCGTCGGATTCATCGTCGGGCGGTTCGGGACGCTGGCGGATGTGACCGTCTTCGCTGACGTCTTCGAAGCGGACGGAAACCTGCTTCGATACGCCCGACTCCTGCATCGTTACGCCGTAAATCGTATCGGCGCAAGTCATCGTTTTCTTGGAATGCGTGACGATGATGAACTGGGTCCAGGCCAGGAAGCCGTTCAGTACCTTCGTGAAGCGGTCGATGTTGGCCTCGTCCAGCGCGGCGTCGACCTCGTCCAGCACGCAGAAGGGGCTCGGCCGGCTGCGGAAGATGGCCAGCAACAGGGCCACGCAGGTTAGAGTCTTCTCGCCGCCACTCAATAGCGAGATGCTGCGCGGCTCCTTGCCCGGCGGCCGGGCGACAATCTCGATCCCGCTCTCCAGGATGTCGCCCTCCTCATCGAGCACGATATCGGCGTGTCCGCCGCCGAACAGATCGCGAAAGAGGGTTTGGAAGTGCTCGCGGACCGTCTGCAGCGTCTCGGTGAACAGCCGGCGGCTGTCGATGTTGATTTTGTCGATAATTCGTTCGAGCGACTTCTTGGCGTCGGAAAGGTCCTTGTACTGGCCTGCCAGCGTTTTGTGACGTTCGTCCAGATCGTCGAGTTCGGCAAGCGCCTCGAGGTTGACGTTGCCCAAATTACCGATCTTCCGGCGCAACTCGTCGATTTCCTGCTGGACTTCCTCGCGGCGGTGCTGCTCCTCGTCGCTGGGCTCGTCCTCCAACGCGGCCAGTTCGATTCCGTAGTCCTCGCGGAGCCGATCGGCCAGTGAACTGCGTTCGTGCTGCACTTCACCGGCCGCAAGCTCCTTGGCATGCGACTTTTCGTCCAATTGGCGGACGGCCGCGCGGGCTTGTTGCGACTCGGTGGTAAGCTCCGACCGTTGCCGGCCGAGTTCCTCCCGCCGATTGACCATCTCGACGGTTCCCGCCGCAAAACCTTCTTTCTTCAAATACAGCTCGGCGATCTCCGACTCGGCCGTCAGGACATTCCATCGCGACTCGCGCTCGCGCCGACCGCACTCGGTAAGGTTCTCGTGGTTGTCGGCAATCGCCCGGTGCCGTTCCTGCTGGCTTTCCTCGAACTGCCGCATCTGGGCGAGGAAGTTGCGAAGCCGCTCTTCGCTCTTTGCTAGCTCGACCTTGATCTCCGTCGCATCGCGCTCCCGCGCCTGCCGTTCGGCCTCCGATTCGGCGATCTGTTGTGCCAGCGTGGTCAGTTCGGTTTCGGTCTCGGCCAGATCTTCTTGAAGCCGGCGCTGTTGAAGCCGGGCTTCGTCCAACGATTCGGACGCCGAGCGGTGCTCGCTGGTGGCATCGCTCAACTCCGATTGGAGCACCGAGCGATTCCGGTCCAACTGTGCCCGACGCTCCTCCGACGCAGTGATTTTGTGAAGGTGCTCCGCCAGCGATTCGGCCGCCTGCCGGTGCCCGTCGGCCGCCGTGTTGACTTCACCGGCTTGCTCTTCGATCCGGCTTTGGATCTGCCCGGTCGTCGCTTCGGCCTCCTGGACCCGCGTCTCCATCTCGGCCAGTTGTGCCTTCAGGCTCCGCAATTCGCTCCGCCGGGAGATCAAGCCGGTAGCCACGTGCCGTGGGCCCACAACGAGCGTTCCGTCGGCTTCGAGCAACTCGCCGGCCAAGGTCACGAACCTCAGCCCGCGACCGGCCGATTGCGAGATATCCAAGGCGTAGCGCAGGTTCTCGACGATCCAGGTTTCGCCCAATAACCGCTCGGCCAAGGCAACATACGTCGCGTCGGTCTCGATGAATCGGTCGGCCCGGCCAAGTACGCCGGGCTGTCCTTCCAGATCGATGTCTTTTCGGGGGGGCGCTTGGTGGGGGGGTTCCAGCCGGACGAATCCAACCCGGCCGGAAAACCGAGACGAATCCTCCTGTAGATGTGCCAACAGCCGCTCGTCGGACTCGATAACCAGATGCTGCGCGGCCGAACCCAGGGCGACCTCGACCAACGGGGCGGCCTCGACACTGACCTGAAACAGATCGGCCAGCAATCCGTGGACCGCTTGGAAGGGCCCCTCCGCCTCGTCTCGGGACCGGGCGAGCACTTCCTTAACACCCGAACTGAGGCCTTCCTGCCGCCGCTGGAGTTCTTCCAGCACCGAAGCTCGCTCGGCGGCCGCGCTCTGCCGCTGGCGAAGTTCGACCAGCACGTCCCGGGCAGCGGCCAATTGTGCCCGGCTGTCGTCGAGCTCAGCCTGAGCGGTCGCCAACCGATCTTCCCGCCGCTCCAATCGGGCGGAAAGCTCGTCTCGCCGGAGGTGAAGATCGTCAAGCTCGATCGAGAGCCGGTGTAGCTGCCGATTCAATTCGGCCAGTCGCTCCTGGCTACGCTCGCGCGTGGCCAAGGCTGCGGCCGCACGGCTCTCCAGGCCGCTAATCTGGTTACCCAAGCTGGCCGAGTCGCGCAGCTCGCTCATCTGAGCGGCTCGGCGCTGTTCGTGCTCTCCGCGGCTCCGGTCCAACCGTGCGATCAACTCGGTCAACTCGCGTTCCCGCTCGACCAATTGCCGGCCGATTTGCTGGTGGTGCGACTCGGCCGACTCGACCGCCTCGGCCGTATCGCGAAGCTGATGCTGCAAGTCGCCCGCCCGCGTGTTCATGGCGGCCAGTTGGCTCCGGTGTCGGGCGATCTCCTGCTCCAGGTCGCGACCTCTACTGCGTTCGTGTGCCAGCGTGGTTTCGTTGGCGGCGATTCGCTCCCGATTGTCGGCCATCCGCGATTCCGACCGCCGGATGCCCTCGTTGACTTCCGATATCTCCGCATCGGTCTCCAGCAGCCGAGCCTCGACGGCCTCGGCCTCGGCGGTCCGGACATTGCGCTGGTCGATCAGCGAGTTCAGTTCCTGCTGAAACCGGTCGAGCCGTTCGGTCAGCCGACGCCAATCGACCAGACCAACCTGTGTGCGAAGTTCCTGCAGGCGGTTGGTGTGCTCCTTGTATCGTCGGGCCTTACCGGCCTGGGCCCTGACGCCGCGTAGCCGGCTATCCACCTCGTCGACGATGTCGGAGAGCCTCAGCAGGTTCTGCTCTACCCGCTCCAGACGACGCAAAGCCTCCAGCTTGCGTAACTTAAAGCGGCTGATACCCGCCGCCTCCTCGAAGATCACGCGCCGGTCCCGGGGCGAGGACTGCAGCATGCCGTCGACTTTGCCCTGCTCGATCACGCTATAGGCCTGGCTGCCCATGCCCGTGCCGGAGAGCAGGTCGCGGATGTCTCTCAGCCGGGAAGGCTGCCGGTTGATGAGATACTCGCCCTCGCCGCTACGATAGACGCGTCGAGTAATATGGACCTCGGGCGTGCCGATAGGCAAGAGGTTGTTGCCGTTATTGAAGGTTAGCGTGATTTCGGCCGAATTCACGGCCCGTCGAGCCCCGGAGCCGTTGAAGATGACGTCGGCCATCTCCTTGCCGCGCAGGCTCTTGACGCTCTGCTCACCCAGAACCCATTTGATCGCGTCGACAATATTGGACTTGCCCGACCCGTTCGGACCGACAACAACCGTTATGCCGGGCGGGAACTCAAACCGAGTTTTGTCGGCGAAACTCTTGAAACCGACTATTTCGAGGGCCTTGAGCATGGAGGCGGTGGCTGGTGGTCAGTGGAGGGTAGTTGGTAGTTGATAGAGGGTAGTTGATAGTCGATAGTTGATAGTTGATAGTGAGTAGTTGATAGTGAGTAGTTGATAGTGGCCGCCAGCCACCCTTGCTTAACCCTCGTCATCGCGTCCCACCATTTTAGCAAAGAAACGCTTCAACGGGCGCGACTTCTTCTCGGATTGCGGCCGTTTGTCCGTGTTTTTCTCCACTTTGTCAGCCGAATCCGACTCGTGGCTTGCCTTGCGTACCTTCGAGGAGGTATACAGTCCCGGCCGCGGGCTGTTGAGCTTCAACGGCGGCCGCTCGGTCTCCGACTGGTCGGCGGCCACTCGATCGTATCTTCGGCCCGCCTCGGGCAGAGCGTCGATTTCGAACCGGGCGCTCAGCGAACCGGCGGACTTGGCCTGCTGCAGGGCCTGGACGACGTCCGGGTAGGTTCCTCCCAACTCGACAATCGTCCGCACCACGGTATCCACCCGATTCTCGACAATCCGCTTCTGGTCCTGCTTGCCGATCGCGAACTTCGATACGGCGATCTCACCGGAAGCGGTGCTGTTGACCATGATCTGCGGACCGGCCTCCAGGGCCAGCGGCGCCGCCAATCGTTGGTTCTGACCGAACAAGACGATCTCCGGCCGGCGGCTTCGGGTAACGTGGATCATCTGCTGGCCGGGGGTATTCAGCACATGGTAACTGAACTGGCCACTCAGGCTTTCGCCCATCACCAGCGGATCCCTGGAGTTCATCGCCCAAAGCGCCCTAAACGCCCCGTAGCGAGTCTCCGCGCTGTCAACCCCGAGCAGGTCGCGAAGTTGTTCGTAGGCGGCGTAGTCGTCCATGGCACTTAGTGCTGTTAGGGCGAAGACGCGGAAGGCCGGTTCGTTTCGGGCGGCTTCTCCCAGTGGTTTGGCCGCTTTGCTCTGGTCGAGATAAGCCAGCGATTCGGCGGCGTAGAAACGGACCTCCGGATTGTCGGCTTGCATCCCCTTCTCGAGAATCTCGACGCCCTGCTTGCCGATCGCCTCTAACTGCAAGGCGGCGTTGCTGGCAGTGATCGGGTCGAGGAGTTGTTTTTGCAGGACCTGCGTGCGCTGCATCTGCTCACTCGCCGATTCCCTAAGCGCAATCGAGCGAACGACCTGCACGTAACGCTCGATGTTGTCCTTGTAGCGGGGATGGACGGCCAGCTCGATGTACTTCTCGGTCTTCGCATTGGCTACGCCTACCTTAACGCCCTTCTCGAAGGTGTGGAATCGCTTGTTCACGGCGTTGGCGATTCGGGCGCTGTTGACCACGTTTTGGTGATCGGGCTTTAGGACCAGCCCCAACATTCGCGATTTGGAGACTACGCCGCCACCGAGAACTTTTCCCCGGGTGACCAACAGGCGGTCTTTCTTGGCGTCGGCCGAGGGATCGACAAGCACCGGTCCCTCCGACAGCGCCAAAACGTGACCGTCGTGGATCTTGTTACCCATGACTTGCATCTTCCTCAAACGCGTTCTCAGCAGCCAGCCGCCTCGCAAACTGGTTGTTTCGCTACGCGATGGGACACGCACTTCCACGTCGAAATGATCGCCCTTCTGAATGCCCGGCCTGAGTACGCCACGCACCAGCACGAGCGAAGTGTCGTTGGAGCTTAGCACCGCGTTCGGCATGGATACGCCGCGAGTCTGCATGTGAGCCAGCAGCGCGGCCCGTTGCGGCGACGGCGACGGATCGCTTCCCGTGCCGACCAACCCGGTTATAAGTCCCACCGCCTCGATCTTTATCGGGAACATGCCGAACGGCACGGCCATGTCGCGAACCAGGCGAGTGTTGGACGATTCGGTTTCGCTTTCGGCTTCGTCGGGACTTTGCGAGCGGACGGCCAGCGGATTCCAGGCCGAGCATCCACCCAGCAACACCGCGGCGCAGAGAAACAACGTCAAGACGAATTTGCCGTGACAATCAGAGTCCAAATGCAGCTTCATGTTTCCTCGAACTCCTCGAAACGTCGCCCGGTCGGACCGAGAGACTATCCCAGATATGGCGATCGAACGATCGGTTACGGATCACAAGAAAAGAAACAGCGAAAGGCAGCGGGCGGGACAATAGTGATTTGCCCCGCAACCGTCAAGCCGAATGCCGAACGGCGGGTGAAGACAGGTAGGTACGGAAGGCCAGGCAATCCCGGGTCCCCGTAACGTAGGTTATGCTTCAGCATAACGGATTCGAGCCGCGCGTTATGCTGAAGCATAACCTACGAGAGTCACGGAGGGTCGTGGCCGCCGGGGTTCCAGGGGTTGCAGCGGAGAATTCGCCAGGTGCCCCGGATTGCGCCCCGAATTGCCCCGTGCTTCCGCACCGATTCGATGAAATAGGCGCTGCAACTCGGCTCGAAACGGCAGTGGCGGCCAAGCATCGGGCTGATTGTCCATTGGTAGATACGCACCAGGCCGATCAGCACCAGGCCGGGCGCCCTAAGCAGCCAACGAAACCCGCTGCTTGCAGCGTTCATTCTCGCGACCTTGCCAGCTTCTTCGCTGCCCGACCGGCCAAACGGGGCAGCGATTCGACGAGCGATTCCAGATTGGGGTGGAAGTCGGGCCTGGGGATCACCACCAGATCGATACCGCCGGGCAGCGACTGCCGCTTTAGAGTCTTACGTCGCAACATGCGCGCACCGTGCGCGCACGGTGGCGGGTTCTCTTGGGTTGCAGACGCGGCTAGTGATAGGCGGAATGCCTCGCGGATCAGCCGTTTCCAACGGTTGCGAACCACCGCGCCGCCCACCTTGCGCGAGACCGACAACCCAAGCCGCGGATGCGTCAACCCGTTCTCGCAGCCGAATATCAGCAACCGGTCATCAGAGGCAATCGCCCGGCGGCGGTACACGCGCTGAAAATCAGCACCGCGCCGGATATGGCATTCTTTGGGGAATCGTTGATCGGTCATGGTTTGCGAGGGACGAGGGATTAGGGGCGAGAGACGAGGGGCAAGACTCTTCGTGATCTCTTCTTCTCGCCCCTCGTCCCTCACCCCTCGCCCCTCTTCCTACCACTGCAACTTCGCTCGTGGGTTCTGCGGCTGTTGCTCGTCGAGTTTGCGGATCAACTCCTGGCTGGCTTCGTCTAGATTCTCCGGCAGGACTATCTCGATTTCGGCCAACAGATCGCCGGGCGCTTCTCCCGGATTCTCAACCCCCCGGCCTTTGATGCGGAGTTTGGCCCCGCTGGATGTATTGGGCGGTACTCTCAGCGATACCGTGCCGCGTGGCGTGGGCACATCGACCTTGGCACCCAACGCGGCCTCGGCCAGCGTGACCGGCACTCTGACGTAGAGGTGGTTGCCGCGACGGTGGAAGTGGGCGTGCGGCGATACGCGAACGGTAAGCAGAAGGTCGCCCGGCTGGCCGCCGGCAACCGCCGGCTCGCCCTGTCCACGCAAGCGGATTTTCTTTCCCGACCAGATACCGGCGGGAATCTTCACGCTGATCGTCTCCATCTTGCCCGACTGGTGACGCACGGCAATTTGGGCCTCGCCACCGGTCACGGAGGTGGTGAAGGGTATTTGCACCTCGTGACGTATATCGCCGCCCCGATTGCGCTGCCTCGTTGCCCGTTGCCGACTGCCTCGCGGCTCGCGTTGGCGGAAGTGGCTGAAGATATCGCTGAAACCCCCGGGAGATTCTTCGTTAAAATGTTCGCCGAAGAACTGGCTGAAGTCGACGTTTTCGCCGCCGAAACCGCCGAAACCGGGCGACGGTCCAGCCTGTCGGAAAGGACCTGCCCGCGGCCCGCCCGCCCCCATCGTATCGAACGAACTTCCGTAGCGGTCGTACATCTCCCGCTTCTCGGCGTCGTTGAGCACGTCGAAGGCAGCCTGAACCTTCTGGAACTTGGTCTTCGCCGCCGCGTCGTCAGGGTTCAGGTCGGGGTGATACTTACGCGCCAGATCGCGGTAGGCTTTCAGGATATCCGCCTGCGACGCATCGCGGCGGACACCCAACGTTTTGTAATAGTCGTCGGCCATTTCTTACCGGCTTGATTCCTATACACGCCGGGCAAGCCCGGCCGCTAAATTGTGAATTGATCGCCCGAGCCGCGCCTTGCAGTGGGGGGGGCGGATATCGCCCGGCCAGCGCGGCTCGCGTTCAATATCCCATTCTAGGTCTCCGACCGCCTCGACATCAAGCGGGAGTGGCGTGCTACAGTTGTCATATCCCGCTTTTCCGCCGTTAGCCCGGTCGTCCGCGACCGCAAAATAGTTGGCCCTGTCGCCCGCGACCAGAAAATAGTTGGCCCAATAGGCGCACCGTGATGCCAAGATCGACCTTCGCCCGACTGCTGCCGGCCATTTGCTGCTCGATTTTCGGGCTTGCAGAGGCCGGATTTGCGCTGGCGGGGGGTGGGCAACTCGAAGTTACGGCTGTCGATCGCGACACGGGCAAACCGATCACTTGTCGCATGCACCTGTTCAGCACGCGGTCGAAAACGGGCGGTATGACTCCGTATCGTCAAACGAAGTCGTTCATTACCAGCCCCGATTCGGCGAAAAACGGTGGCCGGGGCAAGCCGAAGTCGCGGCGGGCCCCGTTCTGGCACGATCATTTCGTGCTGGACGGACAGATCACGCTCCGACTGCCCAAGGGAAACTACTTCTTCGAGATGGAGCGGGGGCCGGAATATCTCGTGCGCACCGGTCGCTTCACAATTGACGATTTTGCCGACGACTCCAAACAGGTCGACATGCGGCGGTTCGTCGATATGTCGGCCGACGGTTGGTGGTCGGGCGACCTGCACGTCCGCCGGCCGGCCGACCAGATCGAACTGCTCATGCTGGCCGATGATCTGCACGTCGTGCCGTTGGTTACCTGGCCCGGCGACAAGTCATCAAAGGCAAGCGGCAAGGCGTCACAACCGGCCGAGCTGACGGTCCGCTTCGACAACAACCGTTACTACAATCTGACGGCAGGCAAGCTGGCCACTCCGGGCGGAACGCTCCTGCTGTTCAACCTGCCCAAGCCGCTGGCACTGGGTCCCGCCGATCGGGAGTTCCCCTCGGCAATCGATCGCCTGGAACCAGCCAGAGCGGAGCCGAACCTCTGGGTCGACCTGACGAAACCCTTCTGGTGGGATCTGCCCATGCTGGTGGCAAACGACCAGATCGACTCGATCGAGATCGCGCACAGCCACCTCTGCCGAAAGTCGGTCGTCAACAACGAGGCCGGAGGCAAGCCGCGCGACAAGCTGCTCTTTCCCGGCACCTGGGGCGGCGCGCGATGGTCGCGGGAAATCTACTTCCGGCTATTGGAATGCGGGCTGAGAATTCCGCCCGGCGCCGGCAGCGGGTCGGGCGAAGCGCCCAATCCGCTCGGATACAACCGAATGTACGTCCACGTGGACAGCCAGTTCAGCTACGAAAAATGGTGGGACGGTTTTCGCGCCGGCCGCGTAACCATAACCAACGGACCCCTGCTGAGGCCCAGCGTCGAGGGTCGCTTGCCGGGCCACGTGTTTCGGGCCGATCGAGACACGACGCTGGAACTGGAAATCGCCCTGACGCTATCGACCCGCCAACCGATCAGCTACCTGGAGATAATCAAAGACGGCAAGGTCGAGCATTCGGTCCGGCTGGCCGATTACGCCAAGACGGGCAAGCTCCCCAAGCTGAAGTTCGACCGTAGCGGCTGGTTCCTTGTCCGCGCGACGACCGACCTGCGGGAGACCTACCGCTTCGCCATGACTGGCCCATACTACGTCGAGATCGGCTACCAGCCTCGCGTCAGCAAGCGCGCCGCCCAATTCTTCCTCGAGTGGGTCTACGAGCGTGCCCGGCAAATATCCAAGATAGAAGACCCCGCCCAACGCCGCGCCGTAATGCAACACCACCGCGCCGCCCGCGATTTTTGGAAGGCACTGGTCGAGAAGGCGAACGCGGAGTGAGTGTGGTGTTGGCGGAGCCGGTGGCTTGAGGAAGGCCCGAAGGGCCGCGCTATCATAGCCCAGGACGAAGTCCTGGGGAGGCGACCCATAATACCAGGCTGGAAGCCCCAACGGGGCGCGCTATTCGCCTTAGCGCGGCCCGTTGGGCCTTCCGGTTGGGTATCTTGCGTCAGTCCCGGGGCTGCGCCCCGGGCTATGATAGCGCGGCCCCTTGGGCCTAAGCCACGCGAGCCAACGGAACAAGACCGGGATCGTTTCAGTGGAAGAATTGAGTGTATTACCTCCACATTTTTGGGAGCCCACCCTCACCCTGCCCTCTCCCCGCTGGGGCGAGGGGACATCGGACAGTTATTTCTTGCCCGGTCCTTAGCAATCCCCAACCCAGGGTGCGCTTCGCGACCCTGGGCTATGATGTTCAACCGCTTCGCGGTAGGAATCGGGCGGCGGGCGGTGGCTTTTCTGCCCCGTAGTTGCTAACCGAACACTCTCACACTACACTCAGGGTGTTTTGAACCCCTACCAGTTTACGCACACCTCGACAGGAGCCCGCCATGAACCAGCGAACGACGACATTATTTCTGGCAATTGCCGCCGGCATCGTATCCATGTGGACCGGCCCGCTGGAAGCGGCCGAGCGGCCAAACATCGTCTTGCTGGTGGCCGACAACCTGGGCTACGGCGATACGGGCTGCTACGGGAACAAGGAAATCAAAACACCCCGGCTGGATCGACTCGCCACAGAGGGCGTGCGCTGCACCGACTTCTACTCGGCCTCGCCCACCTGCACCGTCTCCCGGGCAGCGTTTCTGACCGGCCGATACCCGCAGCGAAACGGCTTGACCCGGCAGTTGGGCATGGAAGAGAACCGCACCGGCGTGGGACTCCGCCATAGCGAGTTGCTGCTGCCACACTTCCTGCGAGGGCAGGGTTATCGCACGGCCTGCTTCGGCAAGTGGAACATCGGGTTCGCCAAGGGAAGCCGGCCCACCGAACGCGGCTTCGACGAGTTCCTCGGCCACCGCTCGGGCAACATCGACTACTACACGCACGTCTATAATCTCGTGCACGATATGTACAAAGGCACCGAGCCCTTTCGCAGCAAGGCCTACAGCACCGATCTGTTCGCCGACACGGCTTGCGAGTTCATCGACCGCAACGCCAAGCGGCCCTTCTTCCTCTACGTACCGTTCAACTCCCCGCACTAT
>CAZDHN010000018.1:0-21424 GCA_964505115.1 uncultured Planctomycetaceae bacterium | reverse complement strand
GTTATGCTGAAGCATAACCTACGACTGGCAATTGACTCAACTCGCGGTGAGGACACCGCGGCTCGGATATCCAAAACGAATCGTCAGTCATTCCCCTTCCCTTCCGCCAGGCCGAGTTGGACGAGGCGGCGGTAGAGGCGTGGTCGGGTCAAACCCAGCAGCCGGGCGGCCCGGGCCTTGTTGCCCTTTGCCTGGTCGATCGCGCGGCCGATCAACTCGCGCTCGATGTCGGCCAGCAGGTCGTCCAGCACGATCGTCTGTTCGATACGGCGCGGATGCGCCGCGGCGTCGGCGGCCAGATGGATTCGCCTGGGCAAATCGGCCGGCCCGATCAGGGGACCTGATGCATTGCGATGGGCTTCGGCCACGATCCGGACCAACTCGTCGAGATTGCCCGGCCAGGCGTAAGCATCCAGAGCGTCCAGGGCCTCCGGCAGAAAACCACCCACCTGCTTGCGAGTCTTGGCGTTGGCATCTTCCAGAAACATTTGTGCCAACAGCGGCAGATCCTCGCGGCGTTCGCCAAGCGGCACCAACTCGATAACTATCGTACCCAGCAGGGCAGCCAGGTCCGCGCGATACCGGCCCGACCGTGCCAGATCGGCCAGCGGTTGTCGAGCGGTGGCGATAAGCCGCAAGGGGAAGGCGGCGGCTCCCAAAATCGCGGCCAACTCACTCTGCGCGCCGGCGGCGATCAAGTCGGCGTCGTTCAGCAGGAGCGTGCTTCGGGCAGCCCGTTCACCCAACGGGTTTTTGACGGCCAGGGCGGTGACCGTCGAGCAGATCAACTCGGCGTCGAGGCTGGAACAAGCCAGCGGGAGCAACGAACCGCCCGCGGCCGGGTCGCCGGCCTTGGACGAGCCCAAGTAGTGAATTGTGCCGGCCACGTGATGCCGGCCACTGCCCGGTGGCCCAACCACCTGAACGCTCGCCCGACTGGCGGCGGCCAGTTCTACCTGGGCTCGGACACGACGCGTGGCGGGACTCTCGCCCACCAGCCGATCGGCCGCGTGCCAATCGATCGCCCAACGTCGGAAACGGCGAATCCGCTCGTGCAGTTCCAGCGAGTCGGGCTCTTCGGACGGATCGGCCGCCGCCGGACGTGCCGCCAACTCGGCTTCGCTGAGATCCTCGGAATCGACCAGGGCGACCACGCAGATTACGTCGTCGGGCGATTCACCCAGCGGAATGAATCGGGCTCGACGTTGCCGTAGCTTGCCGTCGGAAGCGGCGACGGCGATGGTTGCCGTAATCTCCCGGCCGGCCAGCGCCAAAGGTGGCGGACAGAGCCCGGCCGCGGCAGCGTCCGGCTCGGCTTCGGAGTGATACGCGGCGCGCTGCCCCTGTAGCTCGGCGGCCGAGAGTCCAACCCACTCGAGACAGGCCCGATTGCAGAAGACGATCACCTGCTCGTCGTCCACGATGTAGATTGGCTGCTTGGCCGAGTTGAGCAGCCCGGCCAGTTCGGCGGCGCTGGTTCTCTTTCGCGCCATGCGTATTGCCTAACCAAATGGGTGCCACTGCTGGCTTGCCCAGCGGTGCGAAACACAAACCCCGCAAAGACACTGCTGGGCAAGCCAGCAGTGGCACCCAAATTACGTTGTCTTACCGCCCGGTCTGGCGACCGGAGCTAAACGTCTACTGGCCGCTTTCCGATAACAGATCGCCTGCTTGGGCCTCGAGGGTTGGGCGGCTGCCGGGGCTTGCCTTGTCCGACTCTCGCAGCAGCGGGCCGGGATGAACGCCCACCGCGACGACCAGCCCGGCACAAACAACGGCCGCCAGGTAGGCGCCGCGTCCGCCTTCTCGCTTGGGCACCGCCAGCGGCAGCCGGAAGTACATTACGCCGATAATCCGCAGGTAGTAGGCGGCTGCCACGGCGGCGTTGAGCACGCCGATGACGGCCAGCCCGATGAACCACGGCCTGAGACTGCTCGGATCGGCTCCCGCGCCCGGGTCGACGCTTAGCGCGGAAGCGAACAGTGCCAGTTTCCCCCAGAAGCCGGCCAGCGGCGGGATGCCTGCCAGACTGAACATGAAGACGCCCAGCAGGGCGGCCGGCAGAGGGCAGGTTTGTCCCAGGCCGGCCAGTTCGTCTACGCCGTCAAGCTCTTCTCCCTCCCGACCCAGATAGGTCAGCATGGCAAACGTACCCACGATTGCCGCCGCGTAGACGGTCAGGAAGAACAGCAGCGCGGCGGCACCGTCCCATCGTTGCGGTACGTTCCTTATGGTGGCCAGGGCCACGGCCAGCCCGATCAGCATATACCCGGCGTTGGCAACGGAAGAATACGCCAGCAGCCGGCGGAGGTTGTCCTGCCAAAGCGCCATCACGTTGCCGAAGGTCATCGTCAAGACGGCCAGAACGATGGCAATTCGGCAGGCTTGGGGTTCCAAGCCGGGCATGGCAATCACGACCACGCGCAGGAGCACGACGAATCCGGCCGCCTTGGGCACGACCGAGAGCAGACCGGCATTTGCGTTCGAGGTGCCCTGGTAGACGTCGGGCGCGTAGAAATGGAAGGGCACGGCGGCGATCTTGAACCCCAGTCCGGCGAAAATCAGCACCAGCGCCAGTTTGCCCGTCACGTCGAAACCGGCCGCCCCCTGCTCGGCAACCCCAGCGAGCCGGGAGGCAATCGTCGACAAATCGGTCGAGCCGGCCGACCCGTACAGGAAACTCAACCCGTACAGCAAGAGTCCCGAGGCCAGGATACTTAGGAAGAAATACTTGGCGGTCGCCTCCCGGCCGACCGTATCGCGACGGCCCAGGTAGAGAACGATGTAGGTCGGTATCGATATCAGTTCCAGCCCCAGGAACAACAGGACCAGTTCGTCGGCCGCGCCGGCAAGCATCAAACCGCTGATAATCAACAGCAACGAGCCGACATACTCGGGCGTGTCGGGCGTGCGGAGCGGTCGGGAGGTCAACAGCACGAAGGCGGCTCCCACCGCAAGTGCCAACCAGCGGCAGTAGCCCGCCAGCGGATCGACGGCCAGTGGTCCGGCAGCGCTCAAGTCTGGCTCGGCCAGCCAGAGGACGGCCGCCGCCCCGGCAATCGCCGCCCCGGCCAGCCAACTCCAGGCAGCGCGCGCATTGAAGAACGCGCCGGCCACGTAGATAAACACGGCCGCCGTGGCCAGTATGATTTCAGGGCTGAGCAGTCGGACCGTTTCAGTCGACACGCGCAATTTTCCTTTCTCGCGGCGAGGACGCCGCGGCTCGGTCGGTAATTCGCGGCGAGGACTCCTCGGCTTGAATGGCGGCAGGCCGGGAAGTTATTTCGTTGAGCGTGGGCGCCATGCGGTCGAGGAAGAAGCCGGGATAGAGGCCGATCCAGAAAATGAAAACCACCAGCGGCGTCAAGGCAGCCATCTCGCGGAAGCAGAGGTCCCGAACCGGTGGCTCGCCGGGCTTGTGTTCCGGATGGCGTAGCGGCCCGAAGAACACCCGCTGAACCAGATACAGCATGTACCAGGCCCCCAGCACCACGCCGACGACGGCCAGCACGGATATCACCCGATATTGCATCGTCCACGGCCCGGCCACGTCGGCCCAACCACGCTGGAACATCCCCAACAGGATCAGGAACTCGCCCACGAATCCGTTGAGCCCCGGCAGCCCGATGCTGGAAAGCGTCATTATCAGCATGAAGAACGCCAGGATCGGCATCTGTCGGGCGAGCCCACCCAGTTCCTTGATCTCCCGGGTGTGATGTCGCTGGTATAACATGCCGACCAGGGCGAACAGTCCACCGGTCGAGAGGCCGTGGTTAATCATCTGCAACACGCCACCCTGCATCCCCAGCCGGTTCAAGGCGAAGATACCCAACATGCAGAAACCCATATGGCTGACGCTGGAATAGGCGATCAGCCGCTTGATGTCGGACTGCGCCAGCGCGACCAGGGCCCCGTAGATGATTCCCACCACCGAGAGCCAGAGCAGGCCGGGCATCAGCATGACGGTGGCGTCGGGCAGCATGGGCAGACAGAAGCGAACGAACCCGTACGAGCCGATTTTCAGCAGCACGCCGGCCAGAATAACGCTGCCGGCCGCCGGCGCTTGGACGTGGGCAAGCGGCAGCCAGGTGTGCAGCGGCACCATTGGCACCTTGATGGCCAGCCCGGCAAACAGGGCCAGGAATATCCAAATCTGCACCTTCGGATCGATCGGCCAGATCGCCAGGTTGGTCGTGAGTTGCGGGATCGAGAAGGTCATCTGACCGAAGGGCGAATGGTAATAGTCCCAAAGCACGATGGCCAGAATTCCCAGGAACGTCAGCACGCTGCCGGTGAGCGTGAAGAGGAAGAACTTTATCGCCGCGTAACGCCGCTGTTCACTACCCCAAATGCCGATCAGCAGGAACAGCGGAATTAGCGTAAACTCGAAGAAGACATAAAACAGTATGATATCTCGGGCGGTAAACACGCCCAGCATGCCGGTTTCCAGAAGCAACAGGAGCCGATAGTAGGCGGTCGTCTGTTCCTCGATCGCCTCCCAACTGATCAGCACGGCCACGACGCTCAAGAGGGCGGTCAGGCCGAACAGCCAGATACTCAGGCCGTCCAGGCCGAGGCTGAAGCGGATGTCGATCGGGGCGTCGGTCTGGCCGAACCAGGAGACGTCGACCACGGCGAACTCTTCGGTGCCGCCCGGATAGTAGGCGATTAGCGCCGCGGCGAGCGCCAGCACGAACAGGGCCGTAACCAGCGCGCTTTGACGCACTCGCTCTCGCGACCCGCGCGCGACAAGCGCCCCGAACAACGGCAGCAACACGGCCGCCAGCAGCCAGGATGTGAGCAACCAAGTTGGCATGTTAATAAGGGGTTAAGGGTTCTTATCGGACTAAAACAGAAGCGTGGCGATCAACACAAGCAGCCCGAGCACCATGGCCAGGGCGTAAAACTGGATCAAGCCGGCTTGCAGCGGTCGAAGTGTTCGGCCGATCGTCCCGGGTATTGCACCGATAGCGTCGACCAGCCGATCGATTACCAGCCGATCGACCCAGTAGCTTAGCCGAGCCAGCAGTTGCAGCGGCCGGACGACCAAAAGGCCGTAGATTTCGTCGAAGTAGAACTTGCCGTGCGAGAGCCGGTAAAGGCCGGCGTAGCCCATCAGCCGGGCCAGCATTCCAACTGCCTTCTTCCCCCGGCCCAGATACAGCAGGGCGGCCAACCCAATGCCGGCCAGCACAACCAGCGTGCTTACCACGGCGATGCCGAAGTGCGATTCGCCCTTGGCGAATTGCTCGTGGCCCTCAGTGCCCAGATAGGCCAGCGACGGCGTGCGGCCTATGAAGTCGACGAACCCGTGCGTCCACTCGAAATAGGCCCCGACCACCAGCGAACAGAGGGCCAGCATCATCAGCGGACCGGTCATTGCCAGGGGCGATTCGTGCGCGTGGTCGCCAGCCTCGGCCGGTATCTTCTCCTCGCCGTAAAAGGTGATGAAAAACGCCCGGAATGTATAGAAGGCGGTCAGAAAGGCCGTGAAAACCGCGGCCAGATACAGTATGTGGAACAGGGGCTGCGCGTCACCGTGCAGCGACTGGTCGTGAACCGCCACGAGGATCAGGTCCTTGCTCCAGAACCCGGCGAAGGGAACGAAGCCGGCCAGGGCCAGGCAGCCGAAGAGGAACGTCCAGTGGGTGGTTGGCAGCCGGCGTCTCAGCCCGCCGAATTGGCGAATGTCGATCACGTTGCCCATCGCGTGCATTACGCTACCGGCACCGAGGAACAGCAGTGCCTTGAAGAAGGCGTGCGTAAACAGGTGGAACATGCCGGCCGTGATTCCGACCAGCGTGCCGGCCCCCACCGCCAGGAACATATAGCCGAGTTGGCTGATCGTCGAGTAGGCCAGGATCCGCTTCAGGTCGGTCTGCGTCAGGGCGACAATCGCCGCCATAATCGCCGTGAACCCGCCAATCACGGCCACCACGTGCTGGGCATCGAGCGAAGCGGCAAACAGGGGCGTGCAGCGGGCAACCATGTAGACGCCGGCCGTGACCATCGTGGCGGCGTGAATCAAGGCGCTGACGGGCGAGGGGCCCTCCATCGCGTCGGGCAGCCAGACGTGCAGCGGGAACTGAGCGCTCTTGCCGCAAGCACCCAACATCAGCAGCAGGCAGATGGCCGTTGCCAGGCCACCGGTAACGTACAGCGCCGGGTTGGCCAACATCGTCTGGCCCAGCACGCCGGCTGTTTGAACCACGCCGTCCACGACCGTATCGTGGAAGTTGAGCGTGCCGTAAGTGATCCAAATCAGAAACACGCCCAGGGCGAAGCCGAAATCGCCGATGCGGTTCACCATAAACGCCTTCTTGCCCGCCGCGGCCGCCTCGGGTTTTTGATACCAGAAGCCGATCAGCAGGTAGCTACACAATCCGACCGCTTCCCAAAAGACGTAAAGCAGCACGAAATTGCTGACCGAGACCAGCATCGTCATCGAGAAGACGAACAGCGGGATGTACGTGAAGAACCGCCAATAGCCCGGGTCGTCGTGCATGTAGCCGATCGAGTAGATGGCCACCAGCAGCGAAACGAACGTGACCATGGCCAACATGATGGCCGTCAGCGGATCGGCCCGGAGTGTAACGTCGATTTGGAACGCGCGGCTGCCGCCCGGCGTTTGGCCGGCCAGCGACTCGGTTCGGGCCGGCTGCCGGTAAGCCCCGTTGATCTGGTAAGCATCGTCAATACCGGCCCAGGTCCAGAGTGTTACGACCTGCTCGAAGCCTATCTGCTGGTTCTCCTTCTCCGCCGAGTGCTGCTCGTCCATGCGGCCCTGGATCTGGAACAGCAGCACCACCGCCGCAATAAACGATACGGCCACGGCCGCCACGGTCGGTATGTGGCTCCGCCCGCGCAATAGCCGGGGGCCAAGCAGGGCCGTGGCCAACGTGGCCAACAGCGGCATGGCCGGTATGATGATCAGGAGTGTGTTGATCTCAAACATGGCTGCGATGGTCGGTTTCGTCGGGCGTAAGTTCGGGCCGGTTGCCGGCGGTGGGCAGCTTGGGCCAGTCGGTGGTTGGTGGCGGCTCGTCGCTCTCGGCCGAGTCGACGTAGGGCGGCTGGTTCGCCTCGCGCAGCGTCTGCCAAACGGCAACATCCAAGCTGCCGGATCGCTGGAAAAGCATCATGATCAGCGCCAGTCCGATGGCGGCCTCGCAGGCAGCCACGGCAATGATGAAGATCACCAGCATCTGGCCGCCGAAGTCGTTATGCCAACGGCCCCAGGCAACCAGGCTCAGCGAAACGCCTTGCAGCATCATCTCGGCCGAGAGGAACATCACGATCATGTTCCGCCGGCTCAAGAAGCCGATCAGCCCAATGCCGAAGAGCATAGCGCCCACGACCAGGTAGTTATTCAAGAGTGCTATCTCTTGTCCCATCGATGTTTTTCCGGATAAAGCCGCGTAACGGTTGAATTCAAGTGGTGATTTCCGCAAAACGCCGGGCAAGCCCGGCCGCTAAATTGTTGATTGGTCTGGAGTTTCCTGGGTTTCGTCATCCTCCTCGGCCAGGGGGCCGCGGGATTGGCCTACTATTGCGGCGGCGCCGACCAGGGCGGCTAGAAGCAACAGGCCGGCTACCTCGACGGCGATCAGGTGCCGGCCGAACAGTTCGGCTCCGATTCGGGCGGTGTGCGCCTTGGTCAGGACGCCGGCGCCCAGCTCTTCCGCGGCGGCGCTTGGCAGCGGCGCGTCGGTCTCGGCCGTCAGAACACCGGTAAGCGTCATCGAAAGCACGGTTACGATCACCGCTCCCGTGACCGCCGACACGAGCGATTCCCAACTCGTCCGGTCGTAGGAAGCACGGCCTTCGGGCTGGGCCAACATCAGCACAAAAAGGAAGGTTACCAGGATCGCCCCCGCGTAAACCACCACGGTGGCCACCGCAATGAATTGGGCGCCCTGGAACATGAACAACCCGGCCGTCCCCAGCAGCGACAACCCGAACCAAAGGGCCGAATAGACCGGCTTGCGGCAAGTTACCGTGGCCGCGGCCGCCACGACGGTAACCACCGCCATGACCAGGAAGACGCTGTCGGCCAGCCAATCGCCCAGCCGGGGAGTCCGCGCCAGCAGCATCCCCAGGGCAACGGCAGCCGGCGGGATGCCGAGCCATCGATTCCGCGCGCCGGCACTTGGCAACATTAGCCACATACCCAACGCCCCCAATAGCGAGGCGGCCACGTAAATCTCGGTCGGACCGATCATGGCGCCTCCTCTGTCGGGGTGTCGGGATGTACGGCACATCGGCCGGACGGCATCGGCTCGGCGTCTTTTGTTTCGTCGAACACGCTGAGCAACTTCTCCTTATCGAAAATCGCTTCCTCGCGGCTCTTCGTCGAAAGGTCGAACAGGCTGGTTAGCTCGATGGCGCCCACCGGGCAGGCCTGCTCGCACATGCCGCAGGAAATGCAGCGAAGCTCGTCGATCGTAAAGCTCACGGGATACTTCTCGCGGTCGGGCCAGGGAGCCTCGGCACCCACTATATCGATGCAGAAAGCCGGGCAGACCGTCGAACAGAGGAAACAGGCCACGCACTTCACCCGACCCTGCTCGTCCCGATTGAGCCGATGCACGCCCCGATAGCCAAGCGGATCGGGGCACTCGTAACGCTCCTCGGGATACTGGATCGTCTTCTTCCGACTGAACATGTGCTTGATCGTGGTCGTCAAACCCTCGACATACAACGGCAGATAGCTCCTGCCGGAAAGACCCAGCTTGGGCTCCTCAATCCATTCAATCTGCCGGTCGTCGGGTTTCATGGTCGGAGTCGCTCCTCGATTGGTCGTCCGGTTGCGACGGGGGCGAAGCGGGGGCGGTTGTCGCAAGTGCCGGGCGCGGCCAGGATGGCGACCAGCCAGGAGACGACCAACACGCACCAACCGCAGGCAGCCATGGCAGCCGGTTGCGGCAAGCCGATCACCGCGGCCAGCCGGTTTCCGTATTCCACCCAAACGGCCACCACCACCAAGTTAACCATCCCCAACGGCAGCAGAACTTTCCAGGAGATGGCCATCACCTGATCGAAGCGGAAGCGGGGCCAACTCCATCGGGCGATCATGTAAAACAGCACCATCCCCAGCACCTTGGCCATCAATACGACCACTCTGAGGATGGCGATCAGCCAGGTAACAACCTCGCCGCTGCCGGTCAGTCCCCAAAGGTGCCAGCCGCCGAAAAACAAAATCACGATCAAAAACGAGGCGATGAACATGTGGATGTACTCGCCCACCAGATACATCATCAGCTTCATGCCGGAATACTCGGTATGATAGCCGCCGACCAACTCCTGCTCGGCCTCGGCCATGTCGAACGGCAGCCGGCCGGCCTCGGCAAAGGCGGCCACGAAGAAGACCAACAACCCCAACGGCTGCGTCAGGCAGTTCCAAACGCCCGATTGGGCCTGCTGGGTGATGATTGTATCCAGCCGCAGCGAGCCGCTGACCATAACGATACCCAGCGCGCCCAGCCCGACGGGCAACTCGTAGGAGATCAGTTGGGCCCCACTCCTCAGCCCACCAAAGAGGCTGTACTTGTTGTTGCTTGCCCAACCGCCCAGCACGACGCCGTAAACGCCAATTCCGCCCAGCGCGAAGATGTAGATCATGCCGACGTCGATGCCCGGCGCCACCACCAGCGGAATCGGCTCGGCCAGCGACTCGATTTGCCAGGCCTCGGGCAGGCCCAGGTCGGGCGGCAGCACGCTTCCGAAGGGCACGGCGGCGAACACGGCGATGGCGGCGGCGAAGATGATGATCGGCGCCAGGAAGTAGAGCGCTTTGTCGACGTGGCCGGGCGTGAACTCCTCCTTGAAGATGAACTTCCCTCCGTCGGCGATCGGCTGGCCCAGCCCGAACAGCTTGATCTTCGTCAGCGGGATACCCACCCTGTTCGGTCCCCGCCGATCCTGAATCCAGGCCGCCACGCGACGCTCGACCAGCACCAAATAGGCGGCCGCCGTCATCACGCCGGCGATCAACAGGCCGATTTTGATCAGGGCTTCTATGGTGATTAGGAGCATCTGGGGTAGTTGATAGTTGGTAGTTGATAGTTGGTAGTTTAGCCGGCGGGCTTGTCCGCCGCGTTTGCCTAAACGGGAATCGTCCTCACGCTTGGTCCAATTTATCAAGTCCTCCGCTGTCGGCTAGTAGGTTGACTTTCAGGTCGATGCCCGACTCGGGTACACCGGGGGCGGCGGCGGCAAAGTAGCCGATCCGCTCGATCACTTCGTCGAGCGCTGCCGGCGCGTTGTAGAGGCCCTGCATTGCCAAAAGGTCCCAGTAGAGGCTGCCCTCGACGCGGACTCCGCCCGGCGGCCGGACCGCCCGACGGATCGACTGCAACCGGTCGGCCCGATTAACGTAGGAGCCGGCTCGTTCGGCTGGCGCCGCGCCGGGCAACTCGAAAGTGGCGAGCTGCGAAAGTGGCGAGGCGAACAAATCCTGCACGACGAGCATTTCCAGGCCGCTGAACTTCCTCGCGGTGGGTTCGTCGATCCAGTCCGACTTGTATCCGCCGGAAACCCAGGCGGCCTTAATGCTGCCCTCTTCAAGCTCGTCGAGAAACTGCTCGAACGTGATCACCTGTCCGGTGAAATGGGCGATAACCTGCTCGACGCCGAGGCGGTTGGGGCACTTTTCGGCCGAGATTGAAAACTGGTTGCCAAACTCTTCATCTTCGCCGACCGTTGGCACGGGCCCCAGGGCCAGTTGGGCTTGAGGATCCAACTGCCGGACAAACTTGGCCAGCAGATAAGCCTCCTCCACTGTCAGAAACGGCGAAAGCACGGCGGCCAGTCGGCCCGACTCTCGCAACCGGCTCTTAAGCAGTTCAGGCAGGCCGGTCCAGTCGACCACGGCGGCCGAGTCGCCGTCTCGCCGGCGGGGCACGGTCAGACGCCGGGAGTCGTGTACGTGGGAGTATCCGTAGCGACCGTCGTTGCAGATCCACCAGTGGTTGACGTGCGGATTCTCGCGCGGCTTGACCCGCCAAACGCGGTCCTCGTTCTCCTCGATCCAAATGGAACAGCCGGTCGCGCAACCGGTGCATACGGCGGCGTGCCGCTCGAGGAACCAAACCCGTTGCTGGTAGAGGAAGTCCTTGTCGCCCAACGCACCCACCGGGCAAAGGTCGACCACGTTGCCCGACAGCTTGTTATTCAAGGGGAAGCCGGGCATGACGGCAATCTCCCCGTCGGCGCCCCGGCCGGAGAGGAACAGTTCGCTGGTGCCCGATATCTCGCGAGTGAAACGCACGCAGCGGGTGCATTGCACGCAGCGGTCAACGAAGAGCGTAATCTCTGGGCCCACCTCGCGGCGCCGGCTGGTAAAGGGCCGGATGTCGGCCCGGCGGCGGTCCCGGCCGTACTTGAAGTGGTAATCCTGCAAGCTGCATTCACCCGCCTTGTCGCAGATGGGGCAATCGATCGGATGCCGCAGCAGCAGGTCTTCCTCGACCATCGCCCGGGCACGCTGCACCTTCTCGCTGTTGGTGACGAAGACGATGCCGTCGGTGGCCCGCGTTTTGCAGGCGGGAACCAGCTTGGGCAACATCGATATCTCGCCCGTGCCGGGGTCGCGGGTACCCATCTCGACGAGGCACATCCGGCAGCTTCCCGCCACCGACAACCCCGGGTGCCAGCAGTAGTGCGGTATCTCGATACCGGCCCGCTCTGCAGCCTCAATGCCGTTGAGGTGCTCGTCGTCGCCGATTTCGATCTCGCGCTGGTCGATGAGTACGATAGCCATGGAGCAGGTAGTGGGTAGTGGGTAGTTGGTAGTTGGTAGTTGGTAGTTGGTAGTGTGTAGTGCGGCGGGTTTATTGTGCGGTTGCCAGGGCCGGTTCGGTACTTGCGTATCCGTCGGGATTGGTTTGTTTGATGTATTCTTCCAGTTCGTCGCGGAATTTGCGGATGGCCATCTTGATGGGCCAGGCGGCGCCGTCGGCCAGGCCGCAAATGGTCGTGCCCGGGATGATCCCGATCCCGTCGGCAATTTCCAGCAGCAGGTCGAGGTCCAATATCCGTCCGCGGCCGGCCCTTATCCGCTGGACCAGTTCCAGGGCCCAGCGGGTTCCCTCGCGGCAGGGCGTACACTGGCCGCAGCTTTCGTGGTTGAAGAAGCGGCAACTGTTGTGGAGGAAGTCGATGATCGGATAGGTCTCGTCGAGCACGACCATGCAGCCGGTACCCAACCCCAGGCAGCCGGCCTTGATCGGGCCGGTGAAGTCCAACGGCAGGTCGAACTCCGCTTCCGTGAGCAGCCCGGTGCTGATTCCGCCCGGTACGGCCGCCTTCGCCCGACGCCCCTTCCAAACGCCGCCGCCAAAGTCATTGATCAATTCTCGGGTGGTGATGCCCAAAGGGGCCTCGTAGTAGCCGGGCTTGTTGACGTGGCCCGAGATGCCGAAAATCTTCGGACCGTAACTGCCCGGATCGCGGGGATTCTTGGGGTCGGACGGGGTGCCCATCGATCGGAACCAATCGACGCCGCGAGTCATAATGTGCGTCACGCAGGCCAGCGTCTCGATGTTGTTGACGATGGTCGGCTTGCCGAACAGCCCTTCCACGGCCGGGAAGGGCGGCTTGATTCTCGGGCAGGCACGCTTGCCCTCGATGCTCTCGATCAGGCCGGTCTCCTCGCCGCAAACGTAGGCCGCCGCGCCACGATGGATGTGAATCTCCAGCGAGAATCCGCTACCCAAGATATTTTCGCCCAAGTAGCCGGCCGCGCGGCACTCGCCGATTGCCGCTTGCAGCCGCTTGTAGGCCAAGGGGTATTCGCATCGCAGGTAGATGTAAGCTGTGTCGGCCGCGGTGGCGAAGCAACTGAGGATTATTCCCTCAAGCACCTGATGCGGATCCAACTCCATCAGCACCCGATTGCAGAACGTGCCCGGCTCGCTCTCGTCGGCGTTGACGCACATGTAGATCTGGCCGCTGTAGCGGTCGGGAATGAACGACCATTTCAGCCCGGTGGCGAAGCCGGCCCCACCCCGTCCACGAAGCCCACTGGCGCGGACCGCGGCGGCCACGTCGGCCGGACTCGTCCCGCCGAGCACCTTCTTCAGCGTGCGGTAGCCTCCACCGGCCTCGTAGACAGCCAGCGCATGGCTGTCCTTCTTACCGATGTTCGCCAGTAGTACGGGTTGGTAGTCTATCACGGTGATTGATGCTGCTTGGCTCGTGCGTGCCACTGATGGTTACTATTCTAGCGAATCGACAAAGGCGTCGATCTTCTCTCTGGTCAGATTCTTATGCAGCGTGTCTCCGGCCAGCATGGCGGGCGCGTAGTCGCAGGCCCCGAGGCACTCGGCGTACTCGATGCTCAGGCGGCCGTCCGGCGTGGTTTGGCCGGGCTTGATTCCCAGTTTCCGGCAAAGATACTCGAGCATCTCCTCCCCGCCGCGGGCCGAGCAGGAAATCGACCGGCAGACCCAAACTCGCAACTTACCCCGGGGCTCGTCCTGCTTGAAGAAGCCGTAGAACGATAGCGTGTCCTGTATCTCCGGCGGCGGCAGTTCAAGCAGTTCGCCCAACTCGACAACCGCCTGCTCGGGCACGTATCCCAAACGCTCGTTAATCACGTGCAAGGCGGGCAGAACCACCGCGCGGCGCGTCGGATACCGCGGAAAAAATTCCCGCACGGCGTCCAGAATCTCGTCAGTCAAAATGCGTTCGGTGGTCGACATTGATGGTTTGTTGGCTATTGCTCTAAATCGATTCCAAGTTGCTCAAGTCTGCTCAGCCACTCGTTGAAATGGGGGCACTTCTTTCGCATCGTATCCAGGCCGATTTCCGCGGCAACGATAGGCCCGGCGGTCCGCTTGGCACTTTTGTATTGTGGGATTTCTGCGATGATCCTTTTCGATGGGGCCGTCTGTACTCCGTCGTCGATCAACTCGGGCGTATCATATCTCTCGCAAAACGCGGCTATCCGCTCGATAGCCTTCTCGATGGCCGGTTCGCTGTCCCGAAAGTAGGGCCCAAACGCCGAGGGCTCGGCAAGCAGCAGGGCCTCAAATTCGTGCAACTGGATGTAGGCGATAAACCGCGAATCATTGATGTCCTTCTCGAAGGCCTCTTCCAGCGCTGCGACGCGCTGTCCAGCGGTGGCTTTCTCGGCCGCTTCGGCATGGCCGGGAAAACCGCTGGGCAACCCGTACAGGTCGAACATCGTCGAAAAGCGCACGTCCGGATTGTCGTCCTCCTTCAGCCATCGGCAAATGTCGTTCTTGACGGCCTCGTAACTAACCACGCCGCCACGGTGGACCCGCTGCTTCCGCTTGCCAAGCGAGGCCAGCCGGGGCTTGTTCAATTGCACCGGGTTTTCAATTCCGGCCAAATGCGGCCGCAACAAGGTTAGGGCGAACTCCTGCTCGGTAAATCCCTCGACGGTCAAACACAAACGCGTCATCAGCCGCGCCCTCCGCCGATGACGTTCTTCTCCCATAACTCACTGAGTGTATACTCCTCCAGCCACTCGTCAAGCTTCTCCGGTTCAAGCCGCCGGAACGTCGACGCCGGCCCCTCGCGATCGACCACGATCACGTCTTCCGCGCCGAACTGGTCCAACAGTCCGCTCGATTGCGTGGCCACGATTACCTGACAATGGTGCGAAGCCTGCTTGATTAACTCCGCTAGTACGACGATCGCCTGCGGATGAAGCCCCAGTTCCGGCTCGTCGATCAGAATAAGCTTCGGCAACCTGTCAACCGGCTGCAGCAGTAAGGTCGCCAATCCCATCGCCCGAAGCGTTCCGTCGGAAAGCTGGTGCGGGCCGTACACCTGATCCGAGTAACGATCGCGCCAGTTCAAAAGGATATTGGGCAGGTCCCCGAGCACCGGCGCCAGCACGAAGTCGTCGAACCAAGGAGCGATCTGGCGAATCGTATTGACAATGCGATGGTAGCAGTCGGGTTGGGACCGCCGCAATCGGTTAAGCACGGAAGCGAGATTACGCGAATCGTGGTGAAGCAGTTCTCTGTCGCCGATGTAAGCCCTGCGGCGCACTTTGGCTTCGCGGGAAGTGTCGTTGAAGTGGAACTCTCGACAATCATGCAACAGAGCACGTAGGTACATGGCGTCCCGAACCTTGCCCTCAACCAACGATTGCCCGGGACCAAATACTGTGAGTGATGGCGGACCTTCCCCGGGCAGAAGTGGCATCTCCCGCTCGAACCTCTCCTCCTTGACGACGAAAGCGTCATCCGAAGTCCGGCAGAGCTCAATCGAGTAGTCGTTTCCCTCAAGTTCCGACACACCGAAGGTCAGGCTCGCCTTCAAGCTCTCCGTCACCTTCGGTCCCTGGAACAGTAACGCAGCGGCCCCGCCGGATTCGTTCACGAATGCGCTTAGATGCTCTTCGCACAGGTTGTACAAGAACCCAAAGAACGAAAGCAAATTCGACTTACCCGAGCCGTTGGCGCCAATCAGCACGTTCAGCGGGCGCAGGTCGATCGAGGCGTGCTCGATCGACTTGTAGCCGCTGATCGTTACGTTGGTGAACGTCAACATCCCAAGGCTCCTACCTATCCAACTCTCCGGCGATGATGTTCAGGCTGCCCATCACGGCCACTATGTCGCTTAGCGTGTGGCCGCGGATCAGGTGCGGGAACAGGGAGAAATTGATTAGCGAGGGCGGGCGGCAGCGGGCTCGATAGGCCCGGGCGCTGCCGTCGCCGACAATGTAAAATCCCAACTCGCCGTTGGGGGCCTCGACGGCCGAATAAATCTCTTCGCACGGCGGCTGGAAACCGCGATTGGTCATCACTAGCTCGAAATGCGAGATCAGCCCCTCGATCGTCGAGTAGGTTTCGCACTTGTCGGGCAGAATCGCACGGGCGTCGGGTCCCACGTTGACCGGGCCGGGCGGCAGGTTCTCTAGCGCCTGCTCGACGATCCTTGCACTCTGCTTCATCTCGGCCATGCGGACAAGATAGCGCGAGTAGCAGTCGCCGCCCCGGGCGCAACAAACGTCGAAATCGAAATCGGAGTAGCCCAGGTAAGGCTCGTCCTTGCGCAAGTCGCGAGTGACGCCGCTCGCCCGAGCCATCGGGCCGCTGACGCTGCGGTTGATCGCTTCCTCGCGGGTGAGCACGCCGATGCCCTTGGTTCGCTCGACGAAGATCCGGTTGCGGTTCAGCAGCCGTTCCATGTCGGTGAATATCTTGGGGAACTGGCCTAGCAGATCGCGGATCATCTCGATCGCCTTGGGCGAAATGTCGCGGACCATTCCGCCAACCCGGGTGTAGCTGGTCGTGAACCGGGCGCCGCAAAGCGCCTCGAAGATATCGTAGAACTGTTCTCGCGGATTGAAGGCGTACATGAAGTAGGTGAAGGCGCCCGTATCGAGCCCCACCGCCGCGTTGCAGACCAGATGGTCGGAGATCCGCGCCAACTCCGAGGCAATCACGCGAAGATAGCGGCAACGGGGCGTGACCTCGATACCCAGCAACCTCTCGACCGCCATGTGCCAGGCCACGTTGTTGACCATCGGCGAGCAGTAGTTCATCCGGTCGGTGACGGTGACGTACTGGTTGTAGTCGAGATGCTCGCCCAGCTTCTCGAAGCCCGAGTGCAGGTAGCCGATGTCGGGCATGGCGTCGATTACCCGCTCGCCGTCCAACTTCAAGACCAGCCGCAACGTGGTGTGCGTGGCCGGGTGCTGCGGACCGAAGTTCATCGTCCACAGGTACGGCTGCGACTCGTCGTGGGCCAGATCGCCCTCAAGTTTCGAGCAGTTAAGCGGCATTGGGTTACTTGGCTTCCTGAAGTTCTTCTAGTTGAGTCGCGTTCCGTTGCGACTATCCACTACCTGCTCTCCGCTTTCGGCTTTTCGCTTTCCGCTTTCCGTTTCCCTTCCCGCTCTCCGCTTTCCGCTCTGTTTACCGCCGCCAGATTGTGTCGTTCGCCATAACCGCGAAGCGGATAATCCTTCCGCAGCGGATGGGCGGTGAAATCCCGCGGCAGTACGATCCGTCGCAAGTCGGGATGACCGTCGAAGCGGATGCCAAAAAGGTCCCAAACCTCCCGCTCCAACCAGTTGGCGCCCTCCCATAAATCGACTACCGACGGCACCGACGGCTCGGCACCGCCGACAAACGTACGCACCACCAGCCGTTCGTTACTCTCCGGGTTGACCACCACGTAGACCAAGCCGAAACGGTCCGCCGCCCCGTCCAGATGGAGGTAATCGACACAGGTAACGTCGGCCAGGAAGTCGAAGCCGAGTTTCTCCTTCAGGGCTTGAAGCAGATCGCGAACCGACTCGCGCGGCACCACCACCCGACTCTGGCCGCGAAACTCGCTAAAAGCCAAATCGGCAATCGAACCGTCCATCGCGTCGATTGTCTTTTGCTCGATCAAAAGTCTATTACCCCGTGGCAGTAGCCGGATTCGCAAGAATTCGGTTCTTTGTATCGCGGCTGAATTCTTGCGAATCCAGCTACCGTGAACAAACAAACGGCGGACAAGCCCGCCGGCTAAACGTCAAGCTTGAAACAAATCCGTCTCTCTGGGGTTGGGTATCGTCACCTGTTGGCGATTGGGATCGTCGAACTCGCGGCCGGTTATGGTCCCTTCGCTCTGAATCTTCTCTTGCAGTTCGATGATCGCTCGAAGCAGTTGCTCCGGTCGGGGCGGGCAGCCCGGCACGTACATATCGACCGGCATGAATCGGTCGATCCCCTGTACGACGGCGTAAGTGTCGAAGATGCCACCGGTCGACGCGCAGGCGCCCATCGAAATACACCACTTGGGTTCGTGCATTTGCAGCCAAATCCGCTGCAAGACGGGCATCATCTTCATCGACACGCGGCCGGCCACGACCATCAGGTCGCATTGGCGGGGGCTGAAGCGAAACACCTCGGCCCCAAATCGGGCCAAATCGTGCCGGCTGGCACCAGTGGCCATCAGCTCGATACCGCAGCAGGCCGTGGCAAAGGCCATCGGCCACAGGCTGTTCTTGCGGCACCAGCTCACCAACTCGTTGGCCTTGGTGATCAGGACATTGTTGGGCAGTTCTATCGCCACCGAAAGATCCCCTTCCGCCAATCGTAGATGAATCCAAGCGTCAAGAGGCCGATGAACAGCATCGCGCCGGCGAATACAATGCCTCGGCCGTCAACCAACCCGGCGGCAACGGCGGCATCTACACCGGCCGGCGCGGACTGGGTAAGTTGGGAGGGATCTACCGCCGGCCTGCTGGCAACTGCCCAGGGATACAGGAAAAGCAGTTCCACGTCAAAGACCAGGAAAGCAATTGCCATTAGATGGAACCGTACGTCCAGTGGGCGGCGCGTGTCATGGATCGGATCCATGCCGCTCTCGTACGGCATCCGCTTGGTGCGTCCGGGCCGCTTCGGATTGAAAAGATTGCCCAGCACGATAAAAACGACGCCCAGCCCGACTACGCAGGCGACCAGCAGAAGTATTGGAAGCACCTCGGGTTGCATCGTTCACCGTCCTTGGCATATCAGCCAAACGCAGTTGGGTCTGATGGCATGCGTCAGAAAGACAATTGTATTGACGGCCAGAACGGCGTCAACCCGCCCTTGAATCCGCTCGGCGCAAAAAAGTGCCCTTCGCAGGCGGGGCAGGGACCTACGAAGGGCGATTGGCGAGGGGAAACCCCCTCGCGCTTTGAGATTATCGACCACAAACTAGAGAAGCTCAACCCCTCTTTCGGGCCAAATCGCTTCTGTTAGCATATTCAATACTGGGTGAGTCTTACTATTACCGACCAATCAACGGCGGCCCGACGAAAGGCTACCGACCACGTGGCAGAATACTCGTCTTGCCCAAGAGCAATTGTCAGAGGCGACTCCAGTTGGCACAATGACGATACTATCCCATTAGCGGCTCGATGAAAATGCCCGATTCTCGGAGCTTTTGGACCTCGTTACGATACTTTGCGTCGTAACGCACGCTTGACCGCTTTGCGGTCCCACGCAAACGTAACCAGTTGCGTTACGGTAAGTTACGCTTCAGCGACGCGACATGCCGTTCCCACGCAAAGCATGGGAACGAGGAATGATGCAAACCGCACGACACCCACCTTTACGAACACATTTTCAACCAACTCTTACCGGCGGGAACGACAAGCATGTCCTTGGATCTGATCGAAACACTCAGTCGCTTAGTGGCCATCCCCAGCGTCAATCCGATGGGTGGCTCGGCGACTGGCGACGAGTTTGGCGAGGCGCGATTGACCGACCATCTGGAAACGCTTTTCGATCAATTGGGGCTGCGCCACCAGCGGCAGACCGTAACGGCCGGCCGGGAGAATATCATCGCCCGACTCGACGGCCAGGTGCCGGCCAGCGACGGCGGCCGGCTGCTCCTGCTGGACGCTCATCAGGATACAGTGCAGGTAGACGGCATGACGATCGAGCCCTGGACACCGACCGTGCGGGACGGCCGGCTTTACGGCCGGGGAGCCTGCGACACCAAGGGCGGCATGGCGGCCATGCTCTGGGCGCTTGCCCGACTGGCCGAGGAGCGACCGCCGCGAATGCCGACCATCGTGATGACCTGTCCGGTCGACGAAGAGTCGGGCTTCTCGGGCGTTAGGCGAATAGCCGACCTGTGGCAAGACGCGGCCGGTCGACAGACGGGGCCCGACTCGATCATCCCGCGCAAGCCCGACGCGGCCATCGTGGCCGAGCCGACCAGTCTGGACGTTGTCGTGGCGCACAAGGGCGTGGTGCGATGGCGTTGCCACACGCACGGCCGGGCGGCTCATAGCGCCGATCCGTCGGCCGGCGATAACGCCATCTACAAGATGGCCCGGGTGCTGCTGGGCTTCCAGCGCTACGCCGAGCAAGTGGTTGGCGAGGTGAGCACTCACGATCTCTGTGGATCGCCCACTCTGAGCGTCGGAACGATCCACGGCGGTGCCGGCATCAACACCGTGCCGGAACTCTGCACCATAGAGATCGACCGCCGCCTGTTACCCAACGAAGACCCCGAAGAAGCCTATCGGCACGTTATCGATTACCTGGCCGGGCAGCCGGAGATCGATTTTCCCATCGATCACGATCCGCCGTTGATTGCCGGCCTGATGCTTTCCGACGAGTCTAACGGCGAGTTGGCCGAGCGGTTGGCCGCCACGGCCCAAGAGGTGACGGGCCATTGCCGGCGGGTGGGAGTATCGTACGGAACGCACGCAGCCCTGTTCTCGGCCGCCGGGGTGCCGACCGTGGTGTTCGGCCCCGGCTCGATCGAACAAGCCCACACCAAGGACGAATGGCTCCCGCTGGACGAACTCGAGCAAGCCGCCGAGATCATCTACCGCTTCTGCCGCGAATGAAAGGCGGCAGGGCCGCCAACCAGACCGGTGCTGCCGCACCCAGGCAAGACCGGCCATCGCTGGTCGGGCGGCAGGGTCGCCAACCAAAGTACTCATCGCACTTTGCGAGATGGGTATTTATTGGTCAACGCAAAACATTACCCGTTAATGACACAATGCGGGTTAGAACGTATCGAGGATGAAGTGGTGGCCTTTGTGGTACTTCACGCCCGAGTGATACCCACCCTTGCGGAAGTTAAAAAATCCCTGGTTCACCCGATACTGCTTGTCCTTGCGATGTTGCGGATAGTAGTTGTGCCACTGCTTGTTGTAGACCGGGATTCGCATTTCGGCCGGATAGCGATGATAGAGGTCGCCGCTGCTCTTATAGTATTCTTCTCCCCAGAAGTTTTGCGGGTAGTAGACGTAGGGGTAGTGATAGAAGCGGTTCCAGTCCTGGGTGTTGTAGTTTTGGCCCCATTGACGGCCGTAGGCCTGCTCGGCCTGGACGGTCGAGACGTTTATCTGGACCAAAATGGCGGCCGCGCAAAGCAGCACTGTTAGCGTCCGGCGGATCATGGAGTCTCCCTCCTGGAAACGGAATATGCACACTGGGTCTGTCGGTGATCGTGTGGAGATCAATACTATTGATCTTTGCATGGTCAATGCGCGAATTAAGGGGGTTCCGCCAGGGAACCGGGCTTCGCCCTCGATCATCGAACGCAAGGGTCAATAAATGCATCGGCGCGCGGCGCCACCCGCATTGAGTGAATATCCCATACAGCCGGCACAGCCCGCACAACTGGCAGCCAACCAACCCCGGATGCAACGACTACCAGCCGTTAAACTTTACCCTGTTTACCCCATCGTGTCCTGACGCGACGAGAGTCACGGAATTGGGAAAAGGGGAAAGAGGAAAAAAGGGAAAACCTCCACCCAACCGCCTTATTCACTATTCAAGGTCTGCCCCCAGATTCTCTCAGAGCCAGGCGGAGTCGTCGAGGTCGTAGCCGGCGAGCATGAGGCCGGGAATCTTGGTGTCGGTGCCGCCGAGGGTGCTGCTGGGGCGGATGTGTTTGAACGCCGTGGCTTCGTTGAGGAAATGGACGAAGTCGGTCGAGG
>CAZDHN010000017.1:0-21440 GCA_964505115.1 uncultured Planctomycetaceae bacterium | reverse complement strand
AATTACAACAACAAAGATGTGGGTAAAGTCAAGTCGCAGGCGACGGGGCTAACACGCGTGCTGGGCTAACACGCGTGCTGGGCTAACACGCGTGATGGGTGCCACTGGCGTCTCGCCAGTGCAATGCAAACCGGGGCTTGCTCGCTATTGTCCCAGGAGATCGCTGCGCGTATGTGCGGGTTCTCGCTTGTGCGGCCACGAATCGACTGACGCGAAATGGGCTTTGGGAACACCGACGAACAAGCTCCGGGCTAATCAGCACTGGCGAGACGCCAGTGGCACCCTGCAACCATGCGTGTGAGAAGAATACGCTTTGCCAACGGCCACCCAGTTCAGCATCCCCCTCACGCTTCCGGCACGTCCTTGATGTAGGCCCCGTCGGCGCGGAGCTTGGCTTGCAGCTTCTTGGGGTCGACCTGGTGCATGTCCAGGCCGTCGGCCAATGCCAGCGCGGCGGCGGTACCCACGCCTTGTCCCATCACCATCACGTGGCTTTGCAGCCGGACGGAGGCATGGGCTTCGTGGGTCGATGAGGCACAGCGGCCGGCCACCGCCAGATTGGGGACCTGCCGGTTCAGGCACATGCCCAACGGGATGTGATAGCTCTCGCCCGGCAGCAGCATGTTGTGCTTGCCGCGATCGTTCCAGGTAGTGTAGCCGCTCCCCTTGGGGTCATGCACGTCGATCAGCCAGGCTCCGTGTCCGACGGCGTCGGGCTGCTTGACGGCGCCCAGGACCATCTTGCGGTCGAGCGTCTTGAGACCTCGCACTCGGCGCGACTCGCGGATACCCAGGCTGAAGCCGGTCTGCTCAATGGCCATCTTCTCCAAGCCCGGTAGCCGTTGGAGCCAATCCCAGTAGGCGAACACCTGGCGTCGGCCCTTAATGGTCAGCTTGGTGAGTTCCTCTTCGCCCAGCGGATTGCCGGCGACCGGGCACATATTGGGGATGGCTCGGTTGCGGGCGTGCCCAATGCCGAAGGCCGGTTGGAAAGGCGGCAGTTCGCCCCGCTTGGCCGCTTCCCGCATCTCGGTGAACACTTGGCCGCTGACCTCGCGCGGGATGGCCCGGACCTTGGCTTCGTCGATCCCGCAGACGCGGTACATCATCGTCATGCCTTGCACTAGGCCGTCCGACTCGCGTCCGTAATCGAACGGTACGCCCGCCTTGGCGGCCAGATCGCCGTCGCCGGTGGCGTCGATCACGATTTTGGCGAGAATGGCACGGCGGCCGCGCTTGGTGTCGACCAGCACTCCCCGGGCGCGGCCATTTTCGACGATCGGTTCGCCGGCTGCCAGGTAGCAGAACGTGCGCACCTTGGAGTCTTCCAGCATGTCGTGCAGCACGATCTTCATGCCCTCGGGGTCGAAGGCGTGCGTCTCGTGGCGGCCGGGCCTGTTCAACGACTTGATCCACCCGCGCCGTTTGGCCCGCTGGACGGCCTCATCGACGAGCCCTCGGATGACAATCTTCTTTCGATCGCTCAAGTGCCAGATATTCACCAGCGCTGCCGTGCCCATGCCGCCCAGGAAGGGCCAGCGTTCGATGAGGATCGTCCGGGCCCCGCCGCGAGCCGCCGCGCAGGCGGCCGTCACGCCGGCCGTGCCACCGCCGCAAACCAGCACGTCGGCCTCGGCCATGACCTCCACCTTCGTCTCGGGCACGACGACCTGCGTGGACGAGACCGGGTCTTTCGGCTTGCCTTCCGCGCCCGCGGCGGCCGTACCGCCCAACAGCGCCGCGCCCGAGGTCATAAGGAATTGCCGTCGATTTCGTTTACTGGTCATGTGGGTATCCTCTACTGAGTCTGCTGCAAGTGATGCTTGGCAGATGCATTATCGCACACCCGGAATCGGGAAGTCCACGGTCGGGACGTGGAATTACCCGTCTTTTCGTCCCAAAGCCGCTCCCATCCCGCTGAACATCGGCTTGGGGTATACTTCTTGCAGCTATCGGGCCGGGTTGTGGTAGCCGGATTCGCAAGAATTCGGTTCTGCCTGGCTCGGCTGAATTCTTGCGAATCCAGCTACGGCCCGGGCATGTCGGCAAGGGATATCGATGCAAACTGAACAATTTCAACTGCACGCCAATATCGAGCAGCGTCACTGGTGGTTTGTGGGTAGACGGCGGATCATGGGTCGGCTGATTGCCGAGGTCCTGCCGCCATCGCCCAAGACGACCATCATCGACGTCGGCTGCGGCACCGGGGCGAACATCGCTTCGCTGGCCGCCGACTACGAATGTATCGGCATCGACACCTCGGCCGAGGCGATCGAGCTTGCCCAACAGCGGTTTCCCCGCGTGCGTTTCCTGGCCGGCCGTGCTCCCGGCGACCTGGGCGAGCAGGTCGGCCGGGCCAAGCTGTTCTCGCTGATGGACGTGCTGGAGCACGTGCCCGACGACTTCGCCGTTCTCTCGGAATTGCTTGCCGCCTCGACGCCGGGCACCTACTTCCTGCTGACCGTGCCGGCCGACGAGGCGCTTTGGAGCCCGCACGACGAGAGTTTCGGCCACTATCGGCGATACGACCTCCAACGGTTCCAGCGGCTTTGGGCCGATCTGCCCGTCAGCGTGCCGCTGCTCTCGTACTTCAACAGCCGGCTCTACCCGCTGATTCGGATGATTCGCGACCGCGGTCGGCGGCGTGGCCGTTCGTCCGGCGCGGTGGGAACCGACTTCTGGATGCCCGCCTGGCCGTTGAACGGCCTGTTGACCGCCATTTTCGCCGGCGAGGCCCGAGTTCTGAGCGGATTGCTTCGCGGCCGCCGCCAGCGCGGATACTCGCGAGGCGCCAGTCTGGTGGCCATGCTGCGGCGCGAGCCGGGCGAGATAACGGTCCGCGCCAAGCCGTCCGACACGCCCCCCGACCATCCACTCGGCTACCATACATCTGCCGGGCAATGAGCGCGGGCGCGCCTATTCGGCCGGCCGGAAAGCGGGTAGAATGGGTAGCCGGTCGAGCCGGCGTCACGAAGAGGGCGGGGGTGGCAAAAAAATTGGGGGTTCTTGTTCGCCGAAACAAGAACCCCCGGTGTTGGCTGCCCGATTGAGCAAACTTGTGCGCTTGCCCGCCTCGGAGACCCGCAGCCATTAGGTTGCTATCGGGATTGTATCCGAATTTACTTTAGGCGGAAAACGGTTAGCCCGGTCGCCTGCGACCGGAAGACGGGACGGTTTCCGCTACTTTTCCCGTCGCAGGCGACGGGGCTAACACGGGCTGTGCTAACACGGGCTGTCGCATGTTGCCCACAAACGCGTCGATTTGAACCACACCAAGAAAACATATTCCGCGTTGTCGTTCCACGAGTTCCCAATATGGCCCAAACCGCAAAGCTTGCCCTAGAGGACGGAAGCGTTTTTACCGGACAACCGTTCGGCGCGCAAGGTGAAGTGGACGGCGAGGTCTGCTTCAATACCTCGATGACCGGCTATCAGGAAATACTCACCGATCCGAGTTATCGCGGCCAGATCGTCACGATGACCTATCCGGAAATCGGAAACTACGGCGTCAGTGCCGAGGACGCCGAGAGTGGCCGGCCCCATCTGTCGGGCTTCATTGTGCGGCATTGGAGCCGGCGAGCGAGCAACTTTCGGGCCGACGGGCAGTTGCACGATTACCTGGATCGGCACGGCGTCGTGGCCATCGAAGGCATCGACACTCGGGCATTGGTAAGGCGAATCCGTTCTCAAGGGGCCCTAAAGGGCGTGCTTTCGACCGTCGACCTGGACGACGCCAGCTTGGTGGCCAAGGCGAAAGCCAGCCCTGGCCTGATTGGACGAGATCTGGTGCGCGAGGTTATACCCAAGAAGCCGGTCGAGTGGGACGAGCCGCTGAGCCAGTGGACCCATCTGCATCAGCCGGAAAAGAATGGCAAGTCGGGCAAGAAGCAGCCGCACGTAGTGGCGCTCGACTTCGGCATGAAGTGGAACATCGCCCGGCATCTGGTCGACCAGGGCTGCCGCGTGACCATTCTACCCGGCACAAGCTCGGCCGACGAAGTCTTGGCACTGAAGCCCGACGGCCTGTTTCTTTCCAACGGGCCGGGCGACCCCGAGCCGATCGAGTACGCGCAAAAAACTATCCGCGGCCTGTTGGGTAAACGGCCCATCTTCGGCATCTGCCTGGGACACCAACTACTCGCGCTGGCCTGCGGGGCAAAAACATTCAAGTTGAAGTTCGGACACCGCGGGGCCAACCAGCCGGTGTTGGACAAAGCGACCGGCCGCATCGAGATCACCTGCCAGAACCACGGCTTCGCCGTCGACGCCAAGACGCTTCCCGCCAACTTGGAAATTACGCACCTAAACCTCAACGACGACACGGTCGCCGGCGTCCGCCACCGCAAGTTCCCCGCCTTCAGCGTTCAGTACCATCCCGAAGCCTCGGCCGGCCCCCACGACAGCCACTACCTCTTCAACCGCTTCCGCGAGATGCTGTAGTACGATCTGGAGGTCGCCTTCTCCCGAACCGCCGGCAACGGACCCGTGGTTATTATCCTGCCGGTCAGGCCGCGGCTCTGCCAGTTCGTGCTGGACGATTGAGAACTCAGGCACGCGCATCTGGGCCGACAAACAGAAGATATCACACGGTGGGAAGATACCGTCGACCGACCAGTGGTGCTTGCTGACCGCGACGCTTGAAGACGATACTTTGAAATTCTACTACGATGAGCAGTTCGTATGGGAAGGCAAGGTTCCCTCGGGCACCGGCGGCAAGCACGTGGTCCACGCGGGCTTCGCCTCCGACAGGGGAACCGTCCTCCTGAAGGACTTCTACCTGGAGACGAAGTAATCCGGCTGTTTTGGAGAGGGAAACGGGTAGCGAGAAGGAAAGATGGGGGCAGGAGAAAGGGAGAAATGGGAAAAGGGTAAAACGTTGTCTCGCGGTTCCAATCTCCTGAAGAAATCGGAACAGAAACAAAGCTATTCCAACGCCCTCGACAATTTACTCCGCCGCTTTCCCCTTTTTCCATTTCTCCCTTTTCCCTTCCCCCCGCGTGAGCGTCACCAAATCACCCCTGGCCCTATTCTTGGTCTGGGAGGAAACCGGGCGTTCTGCTATGCTAACGGCCGGTATATTGGCGTTCTAACAATAACATGCTGGAATACGCACGGAGCAGGCTGAATGACCAGGGAACTGGAACGGGCTATCGCCGATAAGTCGGCCAAAGTCGGAGTAATTGGGCTGGGATACGTGGGGTTGCCCTTGATTAGGGCCTTCATCGGGGCCGGCTTCCGCACGATGGGGTTCGATGTCGACCAGGCGAAGGTCGATCGGCTGATGGCCGGCCAGAGCTACATCGGCCATATCCCGTCGGAGTGGATCGCCGAGTGCGTCGGCGACGGCCGCTTCGAGCCGACCGCCGACATGAGCCGTCTGGCCGAGGCCGACGTTCTGCTAATCTGCGTACCCACCCCGCTTAGTGAAAGCCGCGACCCCGACCTGTGCTACGTCGAGGATACCACGCGGAGCATCGCCCGAACCTTGCGACCCGGCCAACTGGTCGCCCTGGAAAGCACGACCTATCCGGGCACGACTCGCGACGTGATGCTGCCGATCCTCGCCGAAAGCGGGCTGACGGTGGGCGAGGACTACTTCCTGGCTTACAGCCCCGAGCGCGAGGACCCGGGCAACCCCGACTTCTCGGCCGAGGGAATTCCCAAGGTGGTCGGCGGCATCGACCCGGAAAGCTGCCGGCTGGCCGAGATGCTCTACCGCCACGCGGTGGTCAAGGTGGTAACGGTCTCCAGTTGCGAGGTGGCCGAAACCTGCAAGATACTGGAGAACACCTACCGCTCGATCAACATCGCCATGGTCAACGAGTTGAAGGTGCTGATGGACCGGCTGGGGATCGACGTTTGGGAGGTGATCGACGCGGCCAAGACGAAACCCTTTGGGTTCCAGGCCTTCTACCCGGGACCCGGACTGGGCGGCCACTGCATTCCCATCGATCCCTTCTACCTGAGTTGGGTCGCCAGAAAAAGCGGCACGCCCACCCGATTCATCGAACTGGCCGGCGAAATCAACACGGCCATGCCGCGGCACGTCGTGCGTCGGCTGGTGGAGGCGTTGAACGATGCGGGCAAGCCGCTGCGGGGGAGCAAGGTATGCGTGTTGGGCGTGGCATATAAGAAAGACGTTGACGACCCGCGCGAAAGCCCCTCGTTCGTGCTGATGGATCTGCTTGGAGCGGGCGGCGCCGAACTGAGCTACCACGATCCGTATATTCCCAAGATGCCCAAGGTGCGGAACCACGACCTGCCCGACCTGCAAAGCAGCGAACTGACGGCCGAATTTCTGGCCGGGCTCGACTGCCTGTTGATCGCCACCGACCACTCCTCGTGCGACTACGATTTCATCGTGCGTCACGCCCCGCTGGTCGTCGATACGCGAAACGCCACCAAAAACGTCGTCGAAGGCCGCGAAAAAATCTGCAAGGCGTAAAAGAACACGCCCAACACCTCATACCGTGGGTTATGTTTTAGCATGACGCAAATCGACGCGTTCTTGGCTAACACGTGACAATTCGTGTTAGCCCCGTCGCCCGCGACGGGAAAAACAGCGAAAACGGCCCCGCCAGCCGGTCGCAGGCGACCGGGCTAACTGTTACCCGCGTCTGAACCAAACCCCGAAATATAGTCCATACAACCCGCACAACCGGGCGGCGCACATTATGTCAAAACGCTATTTAGTAACCGGATGTGCGGGCTTTATCGGCTCGCGGGTGGCCGAACTGCTGCTGGAAGCCGGTCATCGAGTGGTGGGTATCGACAACCTCAACGACGCCTACGACCAGCGGCTGAAACACTGGCGCTTGGAACAACTGGAACAACAGGGCCAACTGGAGCAACGGGCCGACTTCCACTTCCATCAGCTCAACATCGCCGACCGCAACGATCTCGATCTGCTCTTCGAAGACGCCGAGCCGAAGCCGTTCGATGCCGTAATCAATCTGGCGGCCAGGGCCGGCGTGCGAACCTCGGTCGAGGACCCCTGGGCCTATCAGCGTACCAACTCCACCGGAACGCTGAACCTGCTGGACCAATGTCGGCGCTCCGGCGTGAAGAAGTTCCTCCTGGCCTCCACCTCCAGCCTGTACGGCACGCACAACCCGGTGCCCTACACTGAAGATGCCGACACCAACCAACCGCTCTCGCCTTACGCGGCCTCGAAAAAAGCGGCCGAGGCGATGGCCTACACCTATCACTACCTGCACGGTATCGATGTCTCGGTGATGCGTTACTTCACCGTCTACGGTCCGGCCGGCCGGCCCGACATGAGCGTCTTCCGCTTCGTCCGCCGAATAGCCGAGGGCGAGTCGATCGTCGTCTTCGGAGACGGCACCCAGAGTCGCGATTTCACCTTCATCGACGACATCGCCCGGGGAACCATCGCCGCGCTACGGCCCTTGGGTTACGAAATCATCAACCTGGGTGGCGACCAGCCGGTGGAGCTATCGTCGGTCATCAGCCAGATCGGCGCTCTGCTGGGCAAGGAGCCGCAAATCGAATACCAGCCGGCCCATCCGGCCGACGTGCCGGCCACCTGGGCCAATGTCCAAAAGGCCCACGAGTTGCTCGACTGGTCGCCCCAAGTTGGCATCGAAGAAGGCCTCCGCCGCTCGCTTCAGTGGTATCGCGACAACCGCCAGATGATCCTGCCCCTAGAGCTGGGTGATCGGTAGGGGGATATCTCTTCAATAGCCGCCCGCGGAAGCTGGCGGTTGCCCGACACAACAGCTTCGGTTGGACGGCGTGGCCGAGCCGCGAGACAACCGCCAGCTTCCGCTGGCGGCTATTGCACCCAATTCTCCAGTAACGGCCATCTTCACGGGGCGACCCCCGAGGACGGGGCGACTCGGACGGATGGGAAGGGTCGCGTAAGGCGTGCCGGTCGGGGATCGGGCACTGATTTCGCGCGTTGGACGAGCCGCAAACAACCGTCTACAGCCGGCTCGCCGATCCGGTCGATAGGCAGTGCAGAGCCCGGCGGATCAGCCGCCGGCCATTCTTACCCCCGTCGAGTGCCACCATGCCGGTCGAAGTGATCCACGCTATTATTGGTCTGATGTTCGCCGCCATTTGTGCAATGGCAGGCCAGATTGCCGTCCGAAAACACGGACCCGCCAACAAACGATAGCGCCGTTCGGGTGGCCGGCCCCAACGCAAGATAAGAATCGTGCGGTTGGCGACTGAGAAAGTCGGGTGCCACTGCTGGCTTGTCCAGCAGTGTGAAGCATCAATCCGGCAAGACACTGCTGGGCAAGCCAGCAGCGGCACCCAAATCGCCAGCAACGGGCTGATGGCACTGGGGCCGCTGCGCTCAGCCGCCAGCCACCCAACTACCCTTCAATCGCCTTTCCACGGTCGGCCGTCGAGCGTGGAGTTCGTGGCGGTAAGCTTTGCCCCGGCCGCGCTAACGCTCACGCCGGTCAACGTGCAGTCGACGAATTGGGCCACGGCTCCCTTGCCCAGCAGTACGGGCGACGGCTTCTGGCCGCTTGCGCTTATTTGCACCCGACAAAGCTCGCACGAGACGGCCGGCTTGGCGTCGGGCGCTTTCGACAGGGTGGCGACCGTCAGTTGCAGCACGGCCCAATCGTCGCCCAATATGCGGCAGTCTTCCAGCCGATGCCGACCGCCCTGGAAGCCCAACTCGACGGTCAGGCTGTCGCGGAACTCGCAACGCCGGTAGTAAGTGTCGGCATCGTTCACGTCGTAGGCCGCATGGTCGTTGCCCCAGAACCGGCCGTCCTCGATCCAGCATTGGCACGTATCGTGGGCGCTGAACCCCTCGTCGAAGTTCTCGTAGCCCGTAACGTTGAAGAAGCGCATCCCGCGGGCGTCGCCGTGGATGTTGAAGCCGTCGTTCAGCGCGTGTCGGGTGTTGAGATTGCGTACCGTGACGTTTCGGCTGCGGCCGCTGGTCGCCAGCCCGGCCATGCGGACCGACCACTCCAGCCGGTCGACCGTGCCGCGGACGTATAGCCAGCCGAACCGCTCGTCGATCATCCGCCAGGAGAACTGGCCCGGCTGGAGCTTTTCGGGCGGTGGGAAATCGCTACGCACGCTTGGCGAACGGCCCATCCGCTCGCAGCGGCCGTCGACGATCAGCAGGTGCCGCGCCTGTCGTCCGAGCAAGTGGCAGGGCATCTTGCGTCTGAAGAGTTTTGGCCCTACCTCTTCCCAGCCGTCGGCCGGCACTGGATCGGCACCGCTAAGCGTGACACCGTGCCCGTCGATCGTGATATCGTCCTTCTCGCGGATATGAATCGCCTGTCGATAGAGGGCGCCTTCGGGCAGCAGATGGATGGTGTCGCCCGCCGCCGCCACGTTGACCGCCCGTTGTGCCGTGGCCAGCGGCGTCGCCGCATCGCCCGAGGCCGCATCGTCGCCCGTCCGATTGTTCACATGGATATCTCGCCCAACCGCCGGGCCCGCGCCGGCCAGAAGAATCACAACCAGCACGCAGGAAATTCTCATCATATGGCACCTCTTTCTACCACTCCAGGTTACATAGCACGTTGAACGGAAGCAAGTCATATCGCGAATAGATCCGTCGGCCATTCACCAGTGGCGTCAGGTGCTGGTAATGTTTATCGATCAGGTAGTTTATACCCATGGCGTAGTATGGGTGTGCCTTTTGCCTCGCGCTCCAAAAAATTTCCAACATCGGCTGGTCCTGAGCCCCACCAAAAACGTCTTTAGAGCGAAGGTAATTGTCGTAAATAATTGCCAGTAAACATCTTACGTAACATACATGCTTGTCAGCCGTTCCCTGCGGAGGGAGGGGCAAATACGCCATTAAATACCACGCATAGGGTGCATATTCACTTGACAAGGGGGACACCGGAGCATTAACCTAGCCAACACTGTTAAATTAACACCAAATAAGTGATCTGGTGGCCAACCATAAGATTTGGAAACCAGTCTCAATGATGTAGAAGCCCAGCTCTTGGCTAGTAGCCCTTCGGATGAGAAAGAAGACTAGTCAGTCGAGTTACACAGTCCATTCTGCTGGGGAGAGGTGGTTGCAGGTTTCTGAATGCTCGTAGGTTCGGTCGGGCCATTTGGAACATCAAAGACCTGCGGAATCAAAGTCGCTGGTGCAACATGAAGTTAGCGCACGGACGAAATCAGCGTCAGGCATACAAAGAGGATCCGCTGTTTGGTGGATTCAAGTGCCGGGGCCCACCACGTGGCAAGGCTGGTTCTCTACACCTTTGACCGAATGATTTTGACCGAGTTTTGCGTTTTTCAGGAAATTTTACGATTCACACCATTGCAAAAGGATTGCAACCACATGAAAACTAAAGTAATCGCTTCCGTATTGGTCCTCGGCCTTCTCGCCATCGCGGTTAGTTCCGTCGAGGCCGGGCGCCGTGGCCGCAGTTGGAACTGCACGAGCTGCTGCACCGCCAGCGTCACCGGAGTGACCACCGTGGCGGTCTTTAGCAAAAAGAAGTGCATTAGCACCTTCACTTTCGTGCCCATTGCCGATTTTACATCGAATTCCGAGGAAACGACCATTAATGCTTCGAAGGAGGAGATCGCTATCAGCCTTGATGGTCCGAGTGATATGGTTGCGACATTCATCGGCGAGACCATCAAGATCACTGCCAAGTGCCAGGTGAAACTGCCCCCCGAGCACATGAGGGCTCTTAAGAAGGTTGGCAACGACAAGACGATGGGGAAGGCCGTCAATGTTTCATTGGAAGCAACACTCGAGGAAGGCACGCTAGGAAACGTCTTCGCCCTGTTCAGCCGGCAGGATATCGCCGACAAGGTCAATGCGAAACTGCAACGAATTCGCTTCTGGGATCATCCCGCACTGTTTGGTCTTGAGGAGTTCGACATCGTGATGACAGGCAAGGCTCGCATTGGTAGCTTCTGCTTAAAGAGCACCAACAAGCAAATCCTGGGCGGTGTCGTAGAGTGACCTGAAGAACCACTCCTGCGTTTCGGCCTTTGTTTGATTCACTGGCCTGGAACGCCTGTAACCGGTTGAAGCAGCAGGTCTTGTCAGACGATCCTATCGGATGGCACGGCCTGCTGTTTTTTGTTGCCATGCGCTTTCCTATTCCGATAGCGGCACGAGAAGACTGTCGCCATCGTCCTTTTCGGACTGGTTGTTTGATTCCCGACCGCCACCACAATCCGACGCAACGCTTCCATTGCAGGGGCAACAAACCGTCAGTTCGCGACCGTCGGGCGAAAGGCGAACGACTAGAACGCAGTCGCCACCGCGCACTACCCTACCATTACAGCCGGCTGAGTGCGCACACGCATACCCGGGGCCATCGGCTTGACAGCCCCCCTCTGACACACAGTCGCTTTCACAGGAACAGTCTTGACACCGTGTCTGACAAGTTTGACACCCTGACACGGCAACCAGACATGCAAGCAGAACGAAACTGCAAATTGATCGCATTATGCCAGCTCCTTAATTCAGTTTCTGTTGATAACGGTGGCAGAGCGAGGCTCCTGTCGCCATTTAACTTTCCGTAACGGGAGTAAATTAGTCAAAGCGTCGATCCGGCATAACCGGCCATTCCCTTGCTTATTGGATCGACCGCTGCGACCGCTAGTTTCAGGTAAACCAATAGCACCGAAATAACCATTAAACTCCCCCTATTTCCACAGAGAATCTCTCGGGGCTGCCGCATGGAGTTGGCGTTGCCGCTGAAGCGATAGCATCGTACGAGATTGCTTTGGTCCGAACACCATCCTACAATGAGCAACGCACTATCGGGCATCGAGGAGGATTTGCATGACTGCGGAGACCGCCAGGCTGGTTCTGTTCGCCATAACGGCCGTCGCCCTGGTTGTTTGGGTAATTGGGCTGAGGTTCCTGATCCTTTCGGCCAAGCTTCCCGAGCGGTCTGGGCGTGGGCAAGATGATAGGTTCGGGCCGGAGGAGCCGACTTCCCAGAACCTCGTGGTCGGCAGCGCGGAGGTCGAGGGGCAAGCGGCCGACCTGCTGGCCAAGGCGACCGCCGCACTGGCAAATCAGGCCATGGGAAGGCTCGGCCAGTTCAGGATCCTAGAGCGGACCGACGATTGTGTCTCCTTCGAGGGCAGCGGAGCGAATCCCGGCTCGAAATCGGGCGGCCAGCTTATCCGCCGCGGCCAGTTCCAGTTCACGCCGCTGGGAGGCGGTCGAACGACGATCGACTACGCAATCGACGTATCGAGCGGGCGAGGGCTGCTGATCGCTGGGGCCGCCGTGCAAGTGCTCGGCCTAGTCGCCATCGTCGCCGGTTTCCTGCTGATCCATACGCTGGTCCTACCCAACCCCAAGCCGGCCGTACGCGGCCAGGTATTACAGATGATCCAGGTGGTTCATTTCCTCTGGCCACCGTTTCTGTTCGGTGGACTCTATCGATACCGGCATCGACTGGTACGCGACGGACTCAAAACGTTCGTGCATAATCTGCCCTACCTCGACGGTGTCAACAAGTAGGTCGAGTCGGTCGAGTATTCGCACGGCGTTTGTCTTCATCGTTCAGACGGTACCCAATAGCGCCAGCGCGACGACGGTCAGGCCGACGGCCGAGGCGACGGCGAAGAGGAAGCCGCGTTGCACGCTGGTCTTTCGGGCGTAAGCGCCGATCATGATGGGGATGACCGACCAACCAATCCCGCCGATGGCGAAGAACAGGCCGATTGCCCGGCCGTGTAACGACGGTTCCACGTTACCCAACAGCACGGCAATGATGGTTGGGAAGATCGGTCCGAGAATCAGGCCTGCCAGGATCACCACGGCCGCGGCCATCATTCGTCCGGCCGTACAGACCGCGCCTACCCAAAGGGCGATTGCCGCCAGTGCCAGGCCGAGGATGAAGAATGTCTCGTTGCCGGCCGGCAGGCAGAAGGCGGTTACGAGTCGGGAGATCAGAAAGGCCAGCCAGAATCCGGAGAGCAAGGTCGAGGCGAACTTCTCCGAGGCGCCCTTGTCGCCCACGTAGGTCGTTGCCCAGGCGGCCATGGTTGCTTCCATGGGCGCGTAGAAGAGCATGGCCAGGGCACAGAGCCACATGACGGGATTGCTCAGCAGGTCGGCCATGCCGGCTTGGACGACCGGCTCGGCGGCCACTTCTTTCGCGGCGGCGGGTGCCAACGCCCCGTAGTCGACGCCCATTGCCAATACGGCGATTGCCACGACAAGGGCCGCCAGCACCATGGTGGCCGACGAGAGCTTCAACCGGTTCAACAAGTAGATTATCACCAGCGGCGTGAGAAAAGCGCCCAAGCCGAAATAGGTGTTGGCCAGATTCGTGGCGTAGGCCAGCCCATGACCGGAGAAGGCGATCGGTATCAGGACGTTGAGCACGTTAACCAGCGCCGACCAGGAAGCGCTCAGTAGAAGTACTCCCAGCAGTGCGGTCCCGTAACTCTTGGCGCGTCCCAGCAGGATCAGGCTGCCGGCCATGAGGATTGACCCGCCGACAATCACCGGCTGGGGGCCGACCAGATCGGTGAGGAAGCCGACGGAGAGGATCACGGGGATCATTGCGAAGCCGAACATGGAAACCAGTCCACCGATTCGGGCTTCGTCGATTTCGAGCTTCTTGGCCAAGGCCACCTTAATGCTACCCAGCAGGGCAACACCCATTCCGCCGGCCAGCAGGCCCAGAATCATCATCGGCTGCAAAAGGTCCATCGTCGGCCACCTTTGTTGGTTGGGGACTGTGTAACGGATCGCCCTGGTCGGACGACACCCCGCCACCCGACCGGATTGTATGTTCGACCCCAGAACCGTGCAACCCACGCCCGTTATATGGACCCGGAAAACCCGCCTGGGAGAATATGGGGCGACAGGGTAGGTTATGCTTCAGCATAACAACACAACCAGTCCGTGTGGCCGTTATGCTGAAGCATAACCTACGCATTGCCGAGGATCCCACTGGCTATGAGTTCCGCTTCAAACGAGCAAACCGTCGAGACTTCGGAGGGCCACGACGGGCTTCGCTCGCGGAGTTTTTTGGGTCTCCTGGTGACCCAATTCCTCGGCGCGCTGAACGACAACATATTCCGCTGGCTGATCGTGCCGATCGGTAAGGATCTGGTAGGCCCAAAACACGCGGCCCTGGCCCTCTCGGCCGGACTGGCATGTTTCGTCTTGCCCTACGTGCTGCTGGCCGCCCCGGCCGGTTATCTGGCCGACCGCTTCAGCAAGCGGACCGTTATCGTCGGCTGCAAGGTGGCCGAACTGCTGATTATGATCCTGGGTATTGCGACCATCCTAACCAGCAACATCTATCTGATGTTCGTCGCGGTTGCCTTGATGGGCACGCAAAGCGCCCTGTTCGGTCCCTCCAAGCTGGGTAGCATCCCGGAACTCGTCCGGCCGGATCGCATCTCGGCGGCCAACGGCCTGATCGGCCTGACCACCGTGATCGCCATCGTGTTGGGTACGATTGCGGGCAATATGCTTTATGGCTATTCGATCTGGTTCGCCGCCGCCGCGTTATGGAGCGTGGCAGCGGTGGGCGTGGCGACCAGCCTGATGATTGGCCGACTGCGTCCGGCCAGCCCGACTCGTCCGTTCCCGATCAACTTCGCCGGGCAAACAGTCCGGGACCTCAAGTCGCTAGGCTCGAACGTGCCGCTGCTGCGAGCCGCCTTGGGGACGGCCTTCTTCTGGTCGCTGGCCGCCTTGGCCCAGGTGAACGTCGATCTGTTCGCCATTTCCGAATTGCACGTGCAGCAGCAATACGTGGGTCCCTTGCTGGCCGCGCTGGCACTGGGGGCCGGAGTGGGTAGCGTGTTGGCCGGCGTCTGGTCGGCCGGAAAGGTCGAACTGGGTATCGTACCGCTGGGCGCCGCGGCCATCGCACTGAGCGCCATGTTGCTTTCCGCCGTGGTTGGGCCCGTGGGCGATGTCGGCTCGACGGCCTACTACTGGGCCTGCTTCTGGCTGTTTGCACTGGGTGTTGGCGGCGGGCTGTTCGACGTGCCGGTCCAGTCGTTTCTGCAACATCGTAGCCCCGACAAATCGCGCGGTGTGATCTTGGCGGCCAGCAACTTCCTGACTTTCACGGGCATGCTACTGGTGTCGGGCTTGTTCTGGATTCTAAGCGACAAGCTCGGCTATTCAGCCCGAACGATTTTCCTGCTGGCCGGTATCGCCACGCTGCCCGTCTTCGTATACATTGTCTGGCTGCTGCCGGGCGCGACGATCCGCTTCCTGGTCTGGTTGGCCAGTCGGACGATTTACCGCGTTCGGATCGGTGGCCGACGGAACCTGCCCGAGCGGGGCGGGGCACTGCTGGTGGTTAACCATGTTAGTTGGATCGACGGCGTGCTGTTGTTGCTCACCTCGTCGCGTCCGTTGCGGATCATCGCCTATGCCGACTACATCAAAGGCTGGTGGGTCAACTGGCTGGCTCGGGAAATGGGGGCCATCCCCATCGGATCGAGCCGGAAATCGATGGTCGGGGCGATCCGCACGGCTCGCGAAGCGCTGGAGGCGGGCGAGTTGGTTTGCATCTTTCCGGAGGGCGCGATAACTCGAACCGGGCAAATGCAAGCGTTTCGGCCCGGCTTCTTGTCGATACTAAAGGGAAACGGCGCACCGGTAATTCCGGTTTATTTGGACGGGCTGTGGGGAAGCATTTTTAGCTTTGCGGGAGGGAATTTCTTCTGGAAGTGGCCCCGGCAATGGCCATACCCGGTTGCGATTCTCTTCGGCCGGCCCATGAAACATCCCGCCAATACGCGGCAGGTTCAACAGGCTGTCGAGCAGTTGGGAGTCGAAGCGATGGAACAACGCCAAGAACGAAAACCCGTCCTGCCAAGGGCCTTCCTCCGCAACTGCCGACGGAGCATGCGTCGGGAGAAGATCGCCGACTCATCGGGCGTGGAGCTAACCGGCGCCGGGCTCTTGACGCGAACACTCGTGCTCCGCCGCCTGCTGCGACGCGAAACGCTGCAAGCGGAAGAACGCTACGTGGGTATTCTGCTGCCGCCCTCGGCCGGGGCCGTGCTGGCAAACGCGGCCGTTTCGGTGGACGGGCGGATTGCCGTGAACCTGAACTACACCGTCTCGTCCGACGTGATGAACCACTGCATCGCCCGATGCGGTATCCGCCACGTGCTGACCAGCCGAAAGGTGATGAAGCGGCTCGATCTGCAAATCGACGCCGAATTGGTCTACCTGGAAGACTTCAAAGACAAGGTAACGACGGCCGACAAGCTGCTCTCGGCCTTGTCGGCCTGGCTCGAGCCGGTTTGGAGCCTGGAACGCCGCCTGGGGCTGACGCGCCTGAAGCAGGACGACCTGATGACGGTGATTTTTACCTCCGGATCGACCGGCGAACCCAAGGGCGCGATGCTCACCTACGCCAACATCGGCTCGAACGTCGACGCGGTCGACGGGATCATCCGGCTATCAAAAGACGACGTGCTGATTGGTATCCTGCCGCTGTTCCATTCCTTCGGCTACACCACCACGCTTTGGACGGCGCTTGCGCTGGAACCCAAGGCTGTTTATCATTACAACCCCTTGGAACCCAAAGCGGTCGGCAAGATATGCCGCGAGCACGGCGGCACCATTCTGGTCGCCACGCCGACCTTCACGCGTTCGTACATGAGACGTTGCCCAACCGAGGACCTGGAAACGCTGGATGTCGTATTTTGCGGGGCGGAGAAACTACCCGTCGACCTGGCCGAAGCCTTCGAGCGGAAGTTCGGCGTCCGGCCGACCGAAGGCTACGGCACCACGGAACTCTCACCCGTGGTGGCCGCCAACGTGCCGCCCAGCCGGGCGGTCGGCGCGGCCGGGCTGGGAATCAAGGAAGGCACGGTGGGCCGGCCGATTCCCGGCGTTGCCGCAAAGGTGGTCGATCGGGATACGAACGAAGATCTGGATACCGGCCAGTCGGGCATGTTGCTGATCAGCGGTCCCAACGTGATGAAAGGCTACATGGGTCAGCCGGAACTTACGGCCGAGGTCATTCGCGACGGCTGGTACGTTACCGGCGACATCGCCGAAATCGACGAGGACGGCTTCATCCGCATCACCGGCCGCGAGAGCCGCTTCTCGAAGATCGGCGGCGAAATGGTTCCCCATATCCGAGTCGAAGAGGCGATCGGCAAGATACTCGCAAGCGACGAGGATTCGCTGCAAGCGGTAGTCTCGTCCGTACCTCACGCGCGAAAGGGAGAACGCCTGGTCGTAATCCATACCGGGCTGCCCAAACCGAGCGACGACATCTGCCGCGAACTGGGCCAGGCGGGCTTGCCGCCCATCTGGATCCCCTCGCCCGACAGCTTCCGCCAGGTCGAGGAAATACCCGTCCTCGGTACCGGCAAACTCGACCTTCGACAACTCAAGCAACTCGCCCTGGAAAAATTTCCGCCACCGGATGCCTCGTAACTGTAGCTGGATTCGCAAGAATTCAGCCGCTTGGGTGCCACTGCTGGCTTGCCCAGCAGTGTTGTCGCGGAGTGTGTGCTTTACACTGCTGGACAAGCCAGCAGTGGCACCCTTGCGGAATCACTTCGGCCGCGATCGATCCACCGACCGGGATCGGCTTGGCGACTGGTGGGCGGCCAGACGGACGCTGCGCTGGGCGATATCCCGGGCCAGCCGAGCAAGTTCGCCACGAGCGTCGGGATGCACGCCGTGCAGTTTGCGCGAAAGCCGCTGAACTCCCGTATGGTTTGCCTCGGCCGTGCGCGACAGGCTACCCACGAAGGCCACCGTCTGGATGAAGTTGCTGTCGGCCGCCTTGCCGACCAGCGGCTGGAAGGTCTTGGTCAGAAACTCGACACCGCCCGGCTCCAGGTGAGTGAAGGTATCCAGCCGGCTGGTGATGTAGTAGCGCCCGTCCGTCTCGCGAACGTAGCCGGTTTTGAGAATCAACACGCACCAACCGCGAATCGGCGTGGTAAACATGGGCCCGTCGTATCGGCCTTCAACGTAGAGCACGTGCGTATCGTGACTGCGGTGCAGGAACTCGATTGTACCCAGCGTGCCTTCGCCGTCGGTTATTTGGTAAGTGTCGCGAGCGGTCTTTCGCATTCTCAACTGGCTCAACCCGAGCGTCTCCCAAATGCCGACCACTACATCCGGATGCTGGACCAGGAAGAGGTACAAGTCGGGATCGCAGGGAACGACGCGAATCGGCAGGCGGCGAAAGATGTTCGTGCCCGACAGCACCGAAGAGACCTTCTTCTTGCCGTCCGCGTCGAGTTTATCCATCGGAATCGAGCGAGTCGCGTCTTCGCGCGCCGCCCGGGAAGTGGTCGCCTTGAAGGGATTGGGGCGCAGCGCGTCGGCCAGCGTACCGGCTTGCGGCGAGGCCGACCGGTCGGGTGTCGGGCAGAAGGCCAACACCAACGCCAGGCAAACGACCGCAACGCACCTGCTTCTCCCAGAGGCGATGCGCGCGGGCAGATCGCCGGAATTCACCGCTGCCATGGTCCCCCCTTAGGCGCGCTGATTGATTATGTGTATCAACCTTATCGGTACTAATGGTTATTCGGCTCGGGCGGGCTCGACGGGTCAGTCAAATTTCCCAACGCGCCCGGGGGCTTAACGGGGAAAGAAGGGCGATTTAGGGAAGCCGGGAGATCGCTTCACCCATTTAGCGGCCGGGCTTGCCCGGCGCGTTGAGTTAGCTATAAAGCCGCGACCGTCGGTCGCGCACGGGGCAAGAAACTCGCGGTTTCTTGGAACTTTCAGCGCGACCAACGGTCGCGGCTTTATATGAGCCACGCGTGTCAACGCTATTAACGACCCCCGACTGGTCTTGTCTCGGGAAGGACAATCGTCCACAATGCCGCCCCAATTTGTACAAGGGGGTAATACGCTTGCCGGCGAATACCACGCGGGGAACCAGGCAATGAAACGGTCCAGGGTCCTACTGCTGATACTGCTGTCCACGGCCGGTCTGATCGGGCTGGCCATCGGCCTGAACGGTTGGGTGGCCGGCCGGCTTGCCCGCCATTGGCAACAGCAATTGGATACCGTGCCCGACGACCGGGCGGCCGCCCTGCTGAATCGAGTGGGCAATTTGGGCCGGCCGGGTATTGCCGTCCTGGCCGAGGCGCTCGGTTCCGATCGCCCCAGCGTGGCCGACGCGGCAAAACGCGAATTGCGGGAGACGCTTGTAAGCTACGAAACTCTGCGCGCGGCCGAGTCCTCGCCCAATCTGGCCATCCTGGCCGACGCATTGGCCCAGCGAGTCGACAGCTTCGGCCCCGCCGCGCGATGCGATGCCGCCGATCTGGCTGCTCGAATTCTCTCCTGGCCGCTGGACTCGAAAACCGTGAACCGTTCCCAGGTGATTGCATCGTGCGAGCGAGTGCTTCGCTCGACGCGGTTGGAAGGAGACAGACCGCCCCGGCCGCTTCGCCGCAACGTATTCGCGCCGCTTGCTTCGGATTCCCACCGATTGAGTTCCGCCAGCACCGGCCGGGATTCTGAACCATCGTCATCCGATTCCGAACCGCCAGAGCCGGCATCGGATCAACCGCCGTCGACCGAGGCGGCCTCTGTCCCGGGCGACAACATCGCCCAAATTGCCCGGCTGCCCGGCGGAGGGTTGCCGATCGAAAGCCTTTCGGTTCCCGAACTACCGGACCACGAATCGGCCGTGCCGCCGTTGGCCGATGCTCGACCGGCCGAACCCCGCCCGCTTTCGGTTACGCCGGACGCACAACCGTTAAAACCCAAGGACGCGTCAACCGATTCGGCCGACGATGAGAAGGCCGATCCGGCTTCACGATCCGGCTCGGGCCTCGCTCGGACCTATTCGTCCACGTTGAAGAGGCTTAAGACGGTCGAGTTGATGCGGAACCTGCGGGGTGGCGAGTCGCGTCGGGCAACGGGCTCTCGCGACGAGCTGGTCCGCCGCGGCTTTTCCGAGATTCAACTCGATTTGGCCCGCCGCGCGTTCGATCCGGATCCCGAAGTCCGCCGCCAACTGGCCCGTTCGATGCCGGCCTTGCGGAGCGTGAACCCGGCGCCCTGGCTGATGCTGTTAAGCCGCGACGCGGACGCCGACGTGCGTCTTCTGGCGATAACCTTGCTGGCGACCACGGCCGATCCGGCCGTGCTGGAGCAGGTTGAACAGCTCGCCCGCAAGGACTCCGACTCGCGCGTTCGGCGTCAAGCCGAGCGTATTTCGCAGCGTGGCCGAAGCACGCTTCATTGAGCCCATACACCGTACTCGTCACGCTCCGCGTGACGAAACTGCATCACGCGGAGCGTGATGAGTACATCAGATTCTACTGTCGGGAGATCAAACCGATGTCGAGGCCGATCACCCAGACCATCAGGCCGAGGATGAAGGCCAGACCCACGTAGGCCAGGACCAATTGGATTCGCTCGTCGGCCGGTTTTCCTCGGATGCCTTCCCAGGCGAGGAAGACCATGTGTCCGCCGTCCAGCAACGGGATCGGCAGGAAGTTGAGCACGGCCAGGTTGGCGCTTAGCAGCGTAAGGAACAGCAGCAGTCGGGCGGTCCCCTGCGAGGCCGAACGGTAGGCTGCCTTGGCGATTTCGACCGGCCCGCCGAACGCCTTGGGCGAAACGTCTCCCGTGCCAACCTTACGCAGCATTCGCACCACCATAGTCATCGAGTTAACGGTCTCGCTAGCGCCCAACTCGACGGCCTCGCCCAGCGAACCGGCCTTGCGGACGAAACTGACCGAGTCGAAACGGAGTCCTCGTTCGGGGTTGAACCAACCGTCGGCCTCGTAGGGATCGAGCGTCAACTGGCCGCCCTTCTTCAGCGTCAGCTTCACCTGCGTGCCTGGCAAGCCCTTCTGGAGCACCGCGATCAGAATCGGCCAGATTGGTTTCTCGTCGCTGAACTTGAGTTCCACTGTGTCTTGGCCAAGTTGCGACTTCCCCAGTTCGGTCTTGAGTTTTTCGAGGGCCTCTTCGTCGGGCGGCGCGATGGTTGCTTCTAGGAGTTCGTCGCCCGGCTTGATACCCACCCGAGCGGCCGGACTATCGGCAATCACCGCGTCGACGCGGTTCTCCACCCTATAGGCGATACCCAGCGCGTCGGCGGTAACCGGCCAGTTGGTATCGTCGATGGGCACTTCGAAGGTGGCCGGTTGACGGAGCGTCGCGCTAAGCTCGACCGGCGGTTTGCCTTTTTCGCGCTGTACGGTCAGCTTGACGGTTTTTGGCGCCAGTTGACGGAGCCGGTCGGGAAGCGTCATCGGATCGCCCGGCGCCTGGCCGTCGATCTTGCTGATCAGATCGCCCGGCTTGATGCCCGCTGCGGCGGCCGGCGAATTCTCCTGCACGGCCGTGATTTGTCCCATCCCCATCACCAGCCCCAGCCGTTTCATCGGTCGCGGTAGTAGTTCGATGGTGAGCCGTTCGGGCGATGTTCCGTCGCCGGCCGACCGCTCGACGGTCACCTTCAAGGGCAGGTCGGGCTTGCGGGTGAGTTGGGCGCGAATCTGTCCGAACC